>JAKITW010000020.1 GCA_021647905.1 Desulfobacterales bacterium
AATTTCGTTCAAGATCAAGGATCGCGAAAAAAATAACCGGAGTCATATAAATGATATTACGAGGATTATTTTTTGAGCATGACGCCGAGATTGGGCGAAAGGGCCATTTCTGGATGGGCACTATCTATACAATCGCCGGCCATGCCGGAAAGGTTACAAAAAAATCAGCTGCAAACCATCCCGAGGTGCTGGTGAACTTGTACGAAAAAAATTCGATCCGGTGGATGATTGTCTAATTTATATCACGTAAAGACATGAACTTCTTCTCGTTAAATTATTAACACATCATGTTGATAATTTGTATTGACGGGTACTCCCAATGCATATATCCTTTAAGATCAGAAAGCTGCAAAAAATATGCTCAAAAAGCCTTGAAGCCAAAAGGTATCTTGGCGCTAAATGTGGCCGCAAACTGCAACAGAGAATGATGGAGCTTAAAGCCGCTGAGACCCTCGCTGATATTTCTCGACTGCCGCCCGCCCGCTGCCATGAGTTGACCGGCAACAGAGCAGGACAATTATCCGTTGATCTGGAACACCCTTACCGCCTTTTGTTTATCGTGGCCAATGATCCTCCCCCTGAACTGGAAAGTGGGGGCCTGGACCGGGAAAGTGTCACAGAAATTGAAATCACTGAAATAGCAGACACGCATTAAAAGAGAGAGACGCCATGGTGACCGCAAAGAAAAAATATGAATTTGAACCGGATTATGCCGTTCCCCCGGGAGATACCCTGCTGGAGGTAATGGAATCTCTCGGAATGACCCAGAAGGAACTGGCGATCAGGGCTGGACTGACTGAACAGACATTGATTCGTATTTTCAAGGGTGAACAGCCGATTTCCTATGAAACCGCCAACCGGCTCGAACTGGTGACCAGAGTTCCGGCCCGGATGTGGAATAATCTCGAGGCCCAGTACAGAGAACAACTGGCCAAACAGGAAGAGCATAAACGGCTTGAGTCCAATATCGAATGGCTGAAAACTATTCCGACCAAGGAACTCATAGAGAGAGGACATCTTGAAGCTGACAGGGACAAAGTGGCGCTTCTGCGGAAGACTCTGTCCTTTTTTGGTGTCAGCAGTGTGCAGGCCTGGCGGGGTATCTGGGAAAGACCGGCGGTGGCGGCAAGGAGGTCACCATGCTTCGAATCCCGGCCAGGGGACGCTTCCGCCTGGATCCGCCAGGGAGAACTGCAGGCCCGTGAAATTGAATGCAACTCCTTTGATAAAAAACGCTTCAAAAAGGCCTTGCAACAGATCAGGTCTCTGACCCGTGAACAACCCGCGGTATTCGAGCCGGAGATGAAACGGCTCTGCGCTGAAGCAGGAGTTGCGGTTGCCCTGGTCCGTGAAATGAAAAAGGTGCCGTGGAACGGTGCCACCAGGTGGTTGACGCCCCGTAAGGTCATGATTCTGCTCTGTCTGCGCGGCAAAGGAGAAGACAAATTCTGGTTTTCTTTTTTTCATGAAGCCGGACATGTATTGCATGACAGTAAAAAGGACCTGCTGATCAATGACGGCAGCCATGATGACCCGCGTGAAGAGCGGGCCAATCACTTTGCCTCGGAAATTCTGATTCCCGCCCGATACAACAACGACATTCGCTTGTTCCGCTCAAAGGCGGAAATCATCAACCTGGCGGACGAACTTGGCATCTCCCCCGGTATCGTGGCTGGCCGTTACCAGTTTTTGACTGAAAAATGGAACTTTTTTAAGGGGCTTATCCGCACCCTGGACTGGGCGTCTTCATATGACAAAGATTGTCGGTCTCGCAACAACCCGCTCGACGGACGTGATTCGTCTTGTAACTTGTTGATTTTATTGGGTGGCATTTGAAGCCTTTCGGGTTGTTACGAGTTCATCAAGATTAATTATGGTCAGGAAAACCAAACTTGAACTGACTTGGACCGTTAGAAGATCGTTATTTACATAGTTAACAAAGTATGTTGCATTGCTTCCATTAATAATATTGGAGGAAACAGCATATGCCCCGTCACGCAAGATTAGATGCACCGGGGTAACGACTCACTGGGTGGCGACCACCTGTCGAGCACACTGACTTTTATCCATTATTTTTTGCATAACGCTACGCATGAGGTGCGGGGGCCAAAAGACTTGCCGCGCCAGCACCGCAGCAGATCTTCCCGTCACTCTCAATGCGATTGTTCGGGCTCTGCTTCATTAATAGTTTTCAGTTTCTTTTCTTGCGACTGAGATGGTGGGAGAGATGAGAAAATTAAAAGTTGTTCTGTTCATTACTTTAGGACTCATTTGTTTCAGCGCAACCGCATATGCGGCATGGCAGATCCAGTATACGGGCGAGGCGGCCAGGATGTTCGGAAGCACGCCCAGGGGCAATTTTGCTACAGAGGATCAGTGTCGGGATTACTGGAGATCGCAGCCTGCTTTTGAACAAAATAATTCAAAATGTGTCGGGTATGATGAGCCTTCCCGCCAAACGCAGCAAGACAGTGGAAGAGGCGGATTCAGCTTCCGGGATAACAATGCAAGGCAGAGACAGCAAGAGTTGAGGGAAGAGGCGGAACATCAACAGATGATCAGGCAGCAAAAGTTGAGGGAACAACAGGCCCGGGCAGAGTTTGAACGGGGCAAAAAGGAAATGCTTACGCAGCTTAAAGGTGGAAGCGGCGGAGAAGAACTCAGCCTCAAGGGCAGTGGAATTGGACTGGCGTTGAAACCTGGCAATACTCCGGCAAAAAACCAGGGTTCAACAAGTGAAGACCAATTGCAGCAAGCGGAACAGCGTCTCTCCGAACTTAGAGATGATGTCAAGGCGATGCAGTTCGCCCTGCAATTATATCGGGATGCTCTTTTACGGAACGTGACCTCCATGGATCGACAAGCCCGCGAGATCGGGAACATGAGCGACAAGATACTGATTGATGGCATCAAATATTTTTACAGCATCGGTCCAAGCCGTTTTCTGAAATCAAAATTTAAATTTCTGAGCAAACACCAGCAGAAAAAATATGAAGAATTTATTGAACTAATTGAAGAGATTAAAGATAAAAAGGAGTTTTTGTCATGGCTTGTCAACTCACCTAATGACATCAAAAAATTGATCGCAGGCGCGGACATGCTGGCCGATGATACCATCCCGGGTTGGGGACATGTGAAGATGAATTTCAAAGCATGGTCATCTGCTGGCAAACAATGTGTCGCCTGGTTGGAAATCAACAGAATTGATCGAGGAACGGAGAATTATGCCCTGGAGATCAAAGCCATTTCTCTCCGGATGAAAAGAACGGTTGCAGAGATCAATTGCATGAAGCGTTGCATGGCTGAATCGACTGATGGCTGTATTCAAAAATGCTCCTGATAATCCGGATAGAAATAGAGCAGATCACAGCAAGTATTTTACACAGTAGAAAAACAGCCGGGACAGGTGGAAATATTTTAAAGAAACTTGAAGGAGATAAGAGATGATGAGAATTGCCGTACTAAGTTTAACCATTGCTTTTTGTCTCGGCATTGGCCATGCAGATGCTCAAAACATCTCCGATGAGGCGCGGCGTCATTTTGATCGCGGCATGGCCGCTGTGGAGATGGCAAAGTCGCCTGCGGATTATAAAGACGCAATCAAAGAGTTTGAGAAGGCGGCAAGGCTGGCACCTGGTTGGGCTGATGTATACTACAACCTTGGAATGGTGCAGGAAAAAGCGAATAAATACGACGAAGCAGTAACAAGCTTCAGGAGATACCTACGGCTTGCTCCAAATGCAAGAGATGCTGAAACGGTAAAAAGTCTCATCAATAGGCTGGAGTTTAAAGCCCAAAAAATATCGGAACAGGCTAAAATTCCAGCGCTATTGGTGGGAAAATGGCAGGGGTATGGTGGTGACTGTTGCGGTGGCAGGCAGCCAATGATACAATTTCGCATCGTAAGTGACATGATAGCCGTCCGCATACCTGTGACTTGGGATGCCGACAGGGTACGCCGGACTGACTACAAGAGCTATCCGGTCGAAATAGAAGGGCAAACCATCCGTTTCGACTTTAAAGCCAAGCTACTGCTACGAGGATTGAATTCCACGAGCTATTGTAATATGCGATATGAGCTTAGACTGACCGATCCCAACAGATTGGAGGGGAAGATGTTTCTAAATGACAACCCCGCCCGTAGGGTCAATTTCGGAAAAATGCCCTAACTGATGGCGAAGCACGACAGAATTTGAGAATTATGTATAGATAAATACATCCAGCCAAAGGGGACGGAGTTAGCTTAATAACTTAATTGACTTCATTGTTGTTGTGATGTTATCCTCTCAGAATGCCACGTCATAAACGCATCAATGTTCCGGGAGCGATTCACCATGTCATTACCAGAGGGTTGAATCGTCAGAAGATTTTTCCAGGAGACAAGGACCGGGAAGATTTTCTTTCTCGTCTCGAAAAGGCACTTTCTCAAACCAGTTGTCACTGCTTGGCCTGGTCGCTCCAGTCGGATCACTTTCACCTTTTAATCCGCACCGACACAAAACCTCTTGGCGATCTGATGCGCAAGGTCCTTTCCGGATATGCCATTGCGTTTAATCGCAGGCATCAACGGAGTGGTTATCTTTTTCAGAATCGTTATAAATCAATATTGTGCCAGGAAGATGCATATCTCCTGGAGCTTGTTCGCTATATTCACCTGAACCCGGTTCGGGCCGGGATCGTAAAAAACATTGAGGAGTTGGGTGTATATCGTTGGACCGGCCATGGTGTTCTGGTAGGGCGCAGGCGGAGAAGTTGGCAGGATCGTGATGGTGTCCTTGGCCACTTTGCTGAGAAGAAGCGGGAAGCTGTAAACCGTTACCGGCAATTTGTATCTGACGGCTTCAACATGGGCAAGCGGAAAGAATTGACTGGCGGTGGCTTGGTACGAAGCGCCGGCGGCTGGCAAAGCTTGTTGGAAATGCGACGGGCAAAAGCGTACTGGCGTGGAGATGAGCGAATACTTGGTGACAGTGATTTTGTCGGCAATGTGCTCCAGGAAGCGGAAGAGGAATTAAGCCGGAAAGAGGAGTTGAAAAGACAGGGCTGGGATTTGCAACGGTTGGTGAATGAAGTGTGCCGACTCCTTGCAGTGGATGTCGATGATTTGCAGAAAAAAGGCCGTGCCAATAACATCTCAATGGCCAAGGGGGTGATCTGCTATCTCGGGTATTATGAGCTTGGCATCAATGGGGCGGAACTGGCCAGGTTTTTTAATATTTCCAGGCCGTCTGTTTCAAAAGCGATTCAGCGGGGAGATAAATTTATAAAGAATAATGACCTTAAGGTATTAAGCTAACTCCGTCCCCTTTTGCGCTGCACGGACACCGGTCGTTGTCCGAGGCGACATTCATATAAAACCAGTTTCCAACGCTTGACAGCGGCGCCTTGCAAGAATACATTGTCAGGTGATGCGATACGCGGTTGCTTCATAACCCCGGAAAGGAGACAGGTAGATGGCAATCAGTTTGAGAATTCCGGCTGACAAAGAAGAATTAATTCGGAAAGTTGCTCAGAAAACAGGCAAAACGAAAACAGCCGTAATTTTGGAGGCCGTTGATGCAAAATTAGGTCTGCAAAAAAACAGAAAGCAACTGATCCGGGAGCTTGCCGGCTGGATGCCCCATACTGAAGCGGAAGAATTAAGAGACTCCCTGCAAATTTTCAATCGGATCAACGAAGGGGACTGGGAGTGAGACTCGTTCTTGATACCAATATTTATTGTGATTATGCCGAGGGGGTTCCATCTGTTGTCGATAGCATCGCGGAATTCGGAGAAGAAATTTATCTGCCGGCAGTAGTGATCGCTGAATTGACCTTCGGTTTTATGAATGGCACGAAGCAGGAAGACAATGAAAAAAAACTGCAACACATTATCGAGCAACTGCAAATTGAGATTATCGATATAAACAAAGATGTTGCCAGAAAATACGCCCTCATTTACCTTCATCTGGTCAAAAAAGGGCGCAGGATTCCGATCAACGATGTGTGGATAGCGGCCTGTTGTATGAAAATAGGCGGCACCCTTCTCACAAGGGACAGTCATTTTGAAGCAGTTGAATTAATTGACCGTCTCCCCATAGAATGACAAGAGGGCCCCGGGGTCGGAAACAAAAAAAGGGTTACGCGATTCGCGTAACCCTTTTATATCTGGTGGGCCGTGTAGGAATCGAACCTACAACCTACTGATTAAGAGTCAGGTGCTCTGCCTGGTTGAGCTAACGGCCCTTGTGCTGCAAAAGAAGTCAGCTTTTTAGCATAAGTTGCCCGGCCCGTCAAGCAGATAACCGGACTCTTGCTTGGGGGCGGAGACTAGCGGCCGCGGGTGCGGTTGTTGAAGCGAAACAGGGGGGTTGGCCGCAGGGTAAAGCCTGTTCGTAGTATATTGGAGACGATCAAAAAAATCAGGTGGATAGGTTGTTGGGACCTTTCAGCTTCAACCCTCAGCCCGACCATCTGGTATGTTTCATCCAAAAGGGGTGTTGTTCCATGACTGATAACAAAAAAAATCCCAGGGACCCGGTCTGGTATCCCTTTACCCAGATGCAGGAGTTTCTCCATGGGTCGCCCTTTACCATTGCGGCGGCCGAGGGCTGCTGGCTGATCGACGAAGCGGGCAACCGCTATCTGGACGGGGTTTCTTCCTTATGGACCAATGTGCACGGCCATCGCCATCCAATGATCGACGAGGCGGTCCGGACCCAGCTTGCCAGGGTGGCGCACAGCACCATGCTCGGTCTTACCCATCCCGGCGGCATCGAACTTGCCCGGCAATTGATCGAACTTGCGCCCGCTTCTCTCAGCCGGGTTTTTTATTCCGATTCCGGGGCCACCTCGGTGGAGATCGCCCTGAAGATGGCCTATCAGTACTGGCAGCTCAAGGGCGAGACCAGGCGGCATCTCTTCCTCAAGCTGGGCGAGGCCTACCACGGAGATACCATCGGCGCGGTCTCCCTGGGCGGCATGGACCTGTTCCACGAGCGGTTCGGCCGGCTGCTCTTTGACACTATCACCATTCCCTGCCCCCATCTCTACCGCCACCCCTATGGGGATATCAGCGAGGAGGAGGCCGTGTCGCGCTTCTACGTTGATACCGGGAAAATCATCGCCAGGTTCGCTGACCGGGCCTGCGCGGTGATAGTGGAGCCGATCATCCAGGGCGCGGCCGGGATGATCGTCCACCCCGAGGGTTTTTTGAGTCATCTGCGGGAGTTGACCCGCAAACATGATCTGCTCCTGATCGTTGACGAGGTGGCGGTCGGTTTCGGTCGAACCGGCAAGATGTTTGCCTGCGAATGGGAGGGAGTGGAGCCGGACCTGATGTGCCTGGGCAAGGGGATCAGCGGTGGGTATATGCCCCTGGCCGCCACCCTGGCCAGCGAGGAAATTTTTTCCGCTTATCTGGGCGAGTTCGGCGAGCTGAAGACCTTTTTCCACGGCCATACCTATACCGGCAACCCCCTGGCCTGCGCCGCGGCCCTGGCCTCGCTCCAGGTGTTTGCCCAGGAAAGGACCCTGACGGACGAGGTGTTCGGGCCCAAGGCTGAAATATACGCCCAGGGCATGGCCCGGCTGGCCCGGCTCGACCATGTGGGCTCGACCCGGTATCGCGGCTTGATGGGCGGGGTGGAACTGGTCAGGGACAAGGCGAGCCGGGAACCCTATCCCTTTGCCGAGCGGATGGGCAACCGGGTGATTATCGAGGCCCGCAAGCGCGGGGTGATCCTCCGGCCCCTGGGCGACGTGATCGTGCTGCTGCCGCCGCTGGCCATATCGGTAAAGGAACTGGAGCAGTTGTTTACGGTCACCGAACAGGCGATTATGGCGGTGTGTTCTTAAGGGGGCAGGGGGCAGGGGGGAAACATCCGGAAATATAAACTCATATAATGTTTGGCAATGCTGAGCGCGTGCAGGTAAGCGACCGCAGGGAGACTCCGGGTGCGCTGCTGCCGAGCGTTATATCAGCCGGCCATCGGTCAGGGTGAGACAACGGTCCATCTGTCGGGCCAGGTCCAGGTTGTGGGTGACCATTACCGTGGACAGCGAGTACTGGTGGCCCATCTCCTGGATCAGGTCAAACACCTTGCGGCCGGTCTTGCTGTCCAGGTTGCCGGTGGGCTCGTCGGCCAGGAGCAGGGCCGGTTTCATGACCAGGGCCCGGGCCAGGGCCACCCGTTGCTGCTCGCCGCCGGACAGTTCGCCCACCTTATGATCCATGCGGTTGTCCAGCCCGACCCTGGTCAGCACCTCCGCGGCCTCGCTTTCCACCCGTTCCAGGGGCCAGCGGGCGATCCGGCCCGGCATGGTCACGTTTTCCAGGGCCGTGAATTCGGGCAGCAGGTGATGGAACTGGAAGACAAAACCAATGGTCTTATTGCGAAAGGCGGATAACTGCAGGTCGTTCTTACTGAACAGGTCCTGGCCATGGTAGCTGAGCGAGCCGCTGTCCGGCCGGTCCAGGGTGCCGAGGATATGGAGCAGGGTGGTCTTGCCGGTGCCCGAGACCCCGACAATGGCCACCATTTCCCCCCTGGTCAGGGAAAGGTCCAGCCCGGTCAACACCTCGATCCGGTTGGTGCCGGTATCATAGCTCTTGCAGAGACCCTGGGCGCGGAAGCCGTTGTCCGGCAGGGTCGGTGATTTTTTATCAACTGCGGGCATGGGTTTGTTACTCATAGCGCAGGGCCACCACCGGGTCCACCCGGGAGGCCTGCCAGGATGGGTAGAGGGTGGCGAGCAGGGTGATGAACACCGCTGATATCGCCACCATGGTTACATCCAGGGGCAGGACCTGGACCGGCAGGGTGGTCATCGGATAGACGTCGCCGGGCAGCTTGATGAACTGGTAGCGGCTCAGGAGCTTGCAGATGGTCAGTCCGCCGATAACCCCCAGGATCGTGCCGGACAGGCCGATGATCAGCCCCTGGTAGATAAAGATCCGCATGATCGAGGCCGAGGTGGCGCCCATTGATTTGAGTACTGCGATCTCCTTGCCCTTTTCCATGACCACCATGATCAGGGTGGAGATGATATTAAAGGCGGCCACCAGCATGATCAGGGCCAGGACGATGAACATCGCGGTCTTTTCCAGCTTGAGCGCTGAGAAGAGGTTGTGGTTCATCGAGATCCAGTCCCGGGCCAGATAGCCGGGGCCGAGTTTTTTCTGGATCCGGCCGGCAATGGCCGGGGCCTGGTAGATGTCGTCCACCCGGATCTCGAGTCCGTGGACCCGGCCGCCGAGATCGAGGAACTGCTGGGCCGTGGCCAGGGAGACATAGGCCAGGGAGGAGTCATACTCGTACATCCCGGAGGCAAAGATCCCCACCACCCGGCAGGTCCTGATCTGGGGGATGACCCCCATCGGGGTCAACGGCCCGTCGGCGGACAGGAGCCGCACCTTGTCACCCATTCCCACCCGCAACTGCTCGGCAAGCTGTTTGCCGAGGATGATCCCCGGGATCCTGGTCCCCGGCCCGGCGGTCAGATCGGCAATCCGGCCCTTGGTCAACTGATGGTCCAGGGTGATCACCCGGCCGGCGGAATCCGGGTCGATGCCGCGGACCACCGCGCCGACGCCGCCCTCGCCCCAACTGGTGATCATGGTCTGGATATAGATATAGGGGGTCGCGGCCCGGACCCCGGCCACTGTTGTCACCTTTTCCAACAGGGCCTGGGGATCGGCGATCGGGCCGGCCTGGGCCTGCACCACCACATGGGAGTTGAACCCGAGGATTTTCTGGCGCAGCTCCTGGGTGAAGCCGGTCATCACCGCCAGGACCACGATCAGGGCCATTACCCCCAGCGCGACCCCGGAAACCGAAATCAGCGAAATAAGCGAGATAAAGCCCTGCCGTTGTCTGGCCCTCAGGTGGCGAAGGCTGACGAACCATTCGTATTGCAAGCTGCTCTCCAAAAGCCTTGTTTTCGGATGGACGGTACCCGGCCATCCCGGTAGTTGTTACCAGTCCGTCAACCGTTGTTTAACCGCGGTTTCCCTTGCGCCTCTGTTATTTTTTCTCCGGCTTGAGATGCGGGAAGAGGATCACGTCGCGGATGGAGGGCGAGTCGGTGAGCAGCATCACCAGCCGGTCAATGCCGATGCCCTCGCCGGCCGCGGCCGGCATCCCGTATTCCAGGGCCCGGATAAAGTCTTCGTCCAGCACTGGATGGATCTCCTCGTCCTCGCCCCGTTCGGCGATCTGTTTTTCGAACCGCTGCCGCTGGTCCACCGGGTCGTTCAGTTCGCTGAAGGCATTGGCGATTTCCCAGCCGTTGATAAAGAGTTCAAAGCGGTCGGTCACCCCCGGGTCTTGTTCATTACGCCGGGCCAGCGGTGAAACCTCGGTGGGGTAGGCGGTGATAAAGGTCGGGTCGATCAGCTTCTCTTCCACCAGCAGTTCGAAGAGTTCCGTCTTGGCCTTGCCCGGCCCGGCGGTTGGTTCGAGGACAATACCCTTGTCCCCGGCCAGTTGGATGACCTGTTCCGGGTCGGCCAGCAACTCGGCCGGGATGCCCGCCACCTCGGTCAGGGACTGGTCCATGGTGAATCGCCGCCAGGGCGGGGCCAGGTCGATCTCCCGGTCCTGGTAGGTGATCTTCATCGAGCCGCACACCTCCTCGGCCAGCCAGGAGATCATCTCCTCGGTCAGGTCCATCATGTCATGGTAGGTGGCATAGGCCTGGTAGAATTCGAGCATGGTGAACTCGGGGTTGTGGCGGGTGGACAGCCCCTCGTTGCGGAAGTTGCGGTTGATCTCGAATACCCGCTCAAAACCGCCGACCAGCAGCCGTTTGAGGAATAGTTCCGGCGCCACCCGCAGGAACAGGTCCATGGCCAGGGCGTTGTGATAGGTCTTGAACGGCTTGGCCGTGGCCCCGCCCGGAACCGGCTGCATCATCGGGGTTTCCACCTCCATGTAGCCGCGGTTGGTCAGATATTCCCGGACCAGGCGGATGATCTCCACCCGTTTGCGGAAGGTGTCCCGGACCTGGGGGTTGACGATCAGGTCCACGTAGCGCTGCCGGTAGCGGATTTCAACATCGGTCAAGCCGTGGAACTTTTCCGGCAACGGCCGCAGGGATTTGGTGATCAGCCTGGCGCTGTCCGCCATGATGGTCAACTCGCCGGTCTTGGTCTTGAACAGTTTGCCGCGGAACCCGGCGATATCGCCGATATCCCACTTTTTGAACCGGGCATATGCCTCCGGCCCGACCACGTCCCGGGCCATATAAACCTGGATCCGGCCCGAGTCGTCCTGGATGTGGAGAAAGGATGCCTTGCCGAACCGGCGGAGGGCAATGATCCGGCCGGCCACCTGGCAGATGAAGGCGTCCTCCTTGGGCTCGCCGGCGCGGATCTCGTTGCCATGGGGGAGTACGTCGATGATGTGCTCCGTGGGCCTGAAGTCGTTGCCATAGAGCGCAACACCCATTGCCTTGAGTTCATCGGCTTTCTGGCGGCGTTGCTTGAGAACCTGATTTAAATTATTCATGGTAGATAACGTCCTTGTCGGCAAAAAACAAACCGCGGTCCGGGCCGGGACCGCGGTGGTTAGAGATATTTATGTCGTAATCCGTCTGCCAGGTCCCTGGTCAGGGCCAGGACCCTTTCGGCCAGCTCCGGGGTGAGCGAGCCGGTGCCGCAACTGGGGGTAATCAGGGTGCGCTCCAGCAGAGCGGCCAGGTCCCAGTCCGGGTTTATCAACTGGGCGGCCTGTTCCTCCCAGCGGGAGAGCAGCGACGCGGCCGTTTCCTTGCGGATATCCTCGGCCGCGCCGGTGGGCACCAGCCCCCAGGCGATGAGCCCGCCCCGCTTGAGAAAGGCGTGGGTCGCCTGCCGGCAGGTGATGAACCGGTCGAAATAATTATAGGCGTCAAAGCTCAGGATGTCGATGGTCGAGGTAAGGAGCATGTTCCAGTCGGTGTTGGCGCAGACATGCACCCCGGCCAGTCCGCCGGCCTGATGGATCGCCGCGACCATCTCGGTGAGATCCTGGACAATATCCTCGCGGGAGACGCTGATAAAGGCGGAGGAGCCCAGGCCGGCCAGGGCCGGCTCGTCGATGAACAGGAGGACCGGCAGCTCGGGCCGGGCCTGTTTGAGGAAGCGGACCTGCCAGGCCGCCTTCATCGCCAGCCCCTTGACCACCAGGTCGCGGATGGTGGGATCATAGTATCCCAGCCGGTCGGTCTGGTCGTGGATGCCGGTGAGCTGGGTAAACGGCCCGGTGATCTGGGCCTTGAGCGCCACCAGGCCGGGCCGGCCGGCAACCGCTTCCTTCAGGGCGTAGATTCCCGGGGCCCGTTTTGAACTGGTGCGGAAGCAGGAGGAGAGCAGGCCCTCCTGGTCCTCGCTGAACCGGAGGTATTCCTCGTAGAATGCCAGCTGTTCCCGGGCAAACTCCTCGCCGTCAATGGCGAAACAGGTGCGCTCTTCGGTTTCGACCACCCCGGGAAAACCCTCCAGGAACTGGTTGAGCATCCCGCCGCCGGGCGTGGACGGCAATTGCGGCCAGATGGGGATCTCCGGGGTATGGGCAAGGATCAACTCCAGGGCCTGCTGAATATCGGTCAGGGGCAGGCTGCCGATCAGGGTCGGCCGGCCGGCCGGGAGCCATGTTTTTTGAGCAGTGTCGGTCATGGGGTTTACCGTAAGTTAGTGCCCCTCCAGAAATGGCCCTTTCGCCCAATCTCTGCGTCATGCTCAAAAAATAATCCTCGTAATATCATTTATATGACTCCGGTTATTTTTTTCGCGATCCTTGATCTTGAACAAAATTGCTCATTTCTGGACGGACACAAGTTATACAAAGGTATTGAAAGTCAGGCGGATATCACCTGTACTCTCAGGCTGATGGTGAAAAAAAATCCCGCGGAAATCGACAGGTTCTAAGGAGCCTGTCGGAGAATTACCTTTTACTGCGGCCGAGTCATAGTTGCGCAGTTCCTATCAATAATAGAGGTTTCTGTCAATGGGTCTCCTGGAAAAAGTGCCATTTGGCCGCGGAAGGCGAGGCGCGCCGGGGCAGGATGGTCTTACCCGGGTTTCAACAGGCTGATCGACTCAAGATGATGGGTCTGGGGGAACATGTCCACGGGCAGGATTTGTCGGACCCGGAAGCCGTGTCCGGCCAGGCCGGCCAGGTCCCGGACCAGGGTGGCCGGGTCGCAGGAGATGACGATCAGCCGGCTGGGCCGGAGCGAGGTCAGCAGCGGGATGATTGCAGCCGCGCCCTGCCGGGGCGGGTCCATGATAATCAGCGGAAAACGATCTTGCCGGTCAACAAGTTTTTGCACCCCGGCCGGTACTGCTGTTTTTTCAAAGTGACAGTTGTCGCGGCCGGCCAGCCCGGCATTACGTCCGGCACTGCGGATGGCGGAGCCCTGGCCGTCCAGGCCCAGGACCCGGCCGGCGACCAGGGACAGGGGCAGGGAGAAGTTGCCCATGCCGCAGAACAGGTCAAGGACCTGGTCGTTACCGGTGATCCCGGCCCAGTTGAGCAGGGTGCTGATCATGTTTTCATTTTGAAGCAGGTTGACCTGGCAGAAGCCGCCGGCCTCCCAGGTCAGGGTCAGTTCAGGGCCGTTGGTAATGGCAGCAGGCAGGGAAAAGGAGAGGGTAATATCGTTGCCCTCGGCCCGGCTGCCATGCGGGTCAAAGAGGCCATGGTTGGCAACAATGAAAAAAAACCGGCCCAGCCCGGCGGTTGTTGCCAGCAACTCCCGGGCCTGGGCAAGATCGGCGGGCCGGGGCCGGCGACTGAAATGGGCCAGGGCCACCACATGGTTGCCGTTCGGGTCAAGGAGCAGTTCCAGGGTGGTGACCTGGTCCATGAACCGGGCCGGCAGCGGCAGGGAGTGGAGTTGGCCCAGCACCTGGTTGATCTCCGCTGCGGCCAGGGCACAGGTTGAAACCGGCACGACCTGATGGGAGTGAAAACCGTGGAAACCGAGCCGGCCTTGGTTATCCACATGAAGCCGGATTCGCTGCCGGTAGCCGAAATCCTGCGGTGATGCCAGGGGCGGCAGCAGTATCCTGTTGATGGCCTCCCGGCCGGCCAGGCTGCTTCGCTTAATGGTCTCCGCCAGTGCCGCGCACTTGAACATAAGCTGGGCTGCCGGCGCCGCATGTTGAAAGTCGCAGCCGCCGCAGCGACCGTATAGCGGGCAGCGCGGCTCGATCCGTTGCTCCGATGGCTCCAGTACCTCCAGCAGATCGGCATAAACAAAGTTTTTCTTATGCTGTCGGACCCGGACCCGGACCCGTTCCCCGGGCAGGACATGGCGGACCAGGGCTACCTTGCCGCCGGCCAGCCGGCCGAGCCCGTATCCGTTGCCAACCGGTTTTTCGATCAACAGGGTATGTTCAGGATATGCAGTCATGGGGACCCCTCTTTTGCCGGTGCCTAGACTGTTTACACCAAGAACCCTCCGGTGTAACCGTTCACCGGGGGTACGGATTTACGGTAATCTTATGCCCGTAAGCGTTTACCAGTGGCTTAGATTCGTTCATTTGGGACTGCGAAGCATACTGGTGCTATTCGAGCAGGCCAGAATGGGCGAAGATGAGGTGCTGGTGAACGCTTACCCTCCGGTAACAAGAGGGGGGTCGTTGCGGAGCAGGGAATGGTTTGCCGGTTTTGGCCTGGCATCCACCCGTAAGCTCTCACATTCATCCCGTGACGAGTTAGTGCCCATCCGGAAATGGCCCTTTCACCCAATCTCGGCGTTATGCTCAAAAAAATAATCCTCGTAATATCACTTATATGACTCCGGTTATTTTTTTCGCGATCCTTGATCTTGAACGAAATTGCTCATTTCTGGACAGACACGAGTTACATCTGGGACGCCCGCTCACGGACAGTTGCATATTAAGAAGGGGGCCGGGGTGGACATTTTTTGCCTCTAGGGAGTATACTGGCATATTTCCGTAGAGGCGGCCGCAAGAAAGGGGCGCACCGTTCCGGGGATCAGCCCCGGGGTAACCGCTGGAGACAATGATTGCCATGGTAACAGAACAGCAGCCGATCAGAATCCTGGTGGTGGATGACGAGCATGCCCATCGCTACATGCTCTGTTCCATGTTTCAGGAATGGGGCTGGAAGGTGGAAGAGGCAAGCGACGGCGGCATGGCCGTGGAGGCGGTAATGGAGAAACCGTTTGACGCCATTCTGATGGATGTCCGGATGGCCAGGATGGACGGGATGGAGGCGCTGAAGCGGATCCATTCCTATAACCCGGCCATCCCGGTGGTGATCATGACCGCCTACTCCTCGGTTGATTCGGCAGTGGCGGCGATCAAGAGCGGGGCCCACGACTACCTGACCAAGCCCCTTGATTTCGACCGGTTGCGGTTGACCATGGACCGGGCCCTGGAGCACCGGCAGGTGATCGAGGAAAAAAGCGGCCCGGAGGAGGAGGGCGGAAAGCTGGTCGACACGGCCGGGATCATCGGGACCTCGCCGGCCATCACCGAGCTGCTGGAGATGATCTCCTATGTGGCCCCCACCGAGGCCAAGGTGTTGATCATGGGGGAGAGCGGCACTGGCAAGGAATTGATCGCCTCGGCCATTCATCAGAACAGCGGCCGGCGCAATAACAAATTTGTCACGGTGAACTGTGCCGCCATTGTTGAGAATCTGCTCGAATCGGAGCTGTTCGGCCATGAGCGGGGCGCCTTTACCGGGGCCGAGCGGCAGCGGGAGGGCAAGTTCGTCCTGGCCGACGGCGGCACCCTGTTCCTGGACGAGATCGGCGAGATGTCGCCGGCCATGCAGGTCAAGTTGCTGCGGGTCCTGCAGGAACACGAGGTGCAGCGGGTCGGCGGCAGTGAGAATATCGGGGTCGATGTCCGGGTGGTGGCCGCCACCAACCGGATCCTGGAGGAGGAGGTGGCAAGGGGCGCCTTTCGCGAGGATCTCTACTACCGGTTGAACGTGGTCTCGGTGCAGGTCCCGGCCTTAAGGGAGCGGCAGGAGGACATTCCGCTCCTGGCCGATCATTTTCTGCGGAAGTTCGCGACCAAGAACCGGCGCAAGGTGGCCGGGATCACCCCGGGCTGCATGGATATCCTCCGTCATTATCCCTGGCCCGGCAATGTCCGCGAACTGGAAAACGTGCTGGAGCGGGGGGTGATCCTGATGCGGGGCGACTACCTGGACGAGGAGAGTCTGCCGATCGCGATCAAGAAATGGCTGGCCGAGCAGGACGGCCCGGTCGCTGCGGCCGAGGAGTTGCCCTCTTCCCTGATGGCGGCGGAGAAGCAGGTGATCCTGAAGACCCTTGAACAGACCGGCGGCAACAAGAGCGAGGCGGCCCGGCGGCTGGGGATCACCCGCAAGACCTTGTTGAATAAGCTGAACAAATATCAGGCCGGCCAGGATAGCGGCCATCCAGGATATTGACTAGAATCAGGGGCTATGTTAGTACAGTCCGCTATTAACCAGCATGGCTGGACCAAACTTTTGGGCCGCGGCCACAACCAACGATGAAAATCTCTCCGGACAGCGAGCTTCGTCCGGCACGACTTTCATATAAAGATTTTTTTTATACCGGAACGGCGTTCCCCCGGAGCAGGACCGCCGGGCAGACCAAGGAGTTTGAAGGTAATGCGTACTAATATCGTTCATATCGGCGCCGGTGAACTGACCTATGAGATCAGGAACATCGTCGATGTCGGTGAGAAGCTGCAGCAGTTGGGAATCAAGACCTATTGGGAGAATATCGGCGACCCGGTGGCCAAGGGCGAGGAGATTCCGGACTGGATGAAGGAGATTGTCGCGGAACTGGCCCGGGACAGCGCCAGCTACGGCTACAGTCCGACCCGGGGAATGCTCGCCACCAGGGAGTTCATCGCCCGGGAGACCAACAAACGCGGCAAGATCCAGATCAAAGCCGATGATATTCTTTTTTTCAACGGTCTGGGTGACGCGATCAGCAAGATCTTCGGCATGCTCAAGCGGACCGCCCGGGTGGTGGTCCCCACCCCCAGCTATACCACCCATTCCTCGGCCGAGGCGGCCCATGCCGCTGACCGGCCGGTGACCTACCGGCTGGATCCCGGCAATTACTGGTACCCGGATCTGGACGACCTGGAGAAACGGATCAAGTACAACCCGGCGGTGGCCGGGATCCTGATCATCAATCCGGACAACCCCACCGGCGCGGTCTATCCAGAGGAGATCCTGCGCGGGATGGTGGAACTGGCCCGGCGCTACGACCTGTTCGTGGTCTGTGACGAGATCTACCACAACATCATCTATAACGGCCACCAGACCGTGCCCATGTCCGATATCGTCGGCAAGGTGCCGGCCATTGTCATGCGCGGTATTTCCAAGGAGATGCCCTGGCCCGGTTCCCGCTGCGGCTGGATCGAGGTCTATAACGGCCACCAGGATCCGATGTTCGAGCAGTATATCCAGTCGATCCTGAACGCCAAGATGCTGGAGGTCTGTTCCACCACCCTGCCGCAACTGGTCATGCCCAGGGTGGTCTCCCACCCCGAGTATCAGGGTCATCTCGACAACCGGATCAGGCGTTACGAGCGGTACTCCAATGTTGCCCACGACATATTGAGCAAGGTGGACGGACTGCTGGTCAACCGGCCCAACGGCGCCTTTTACATGAGCGTGGTTTTTGCCGAGGGGCGGCTCAGCCATCAACAGGCCCTGGCCATAGATAATGACGAGGTCCGTTGCCACGTGGAGTCACTGGTGAACCAGCCCGGGGTTTCCCTGGACAAGCGGTTTGTTTATTACCTGCTCGGCGCCACCGGGGTCTGCGTGGTGCCGCTCTCTTCATTTGCCACTGAACTACAGGGGTTTCGGATGACGCTGCTGGAGCGGGACGAGGTCCGGTTCGAGCGGATCTGCCGGAATATTGCCCAGGCCATTGAGCAGTACCTGGCCAGTTGATCACGGTTTTTTTGTTACGGCAAGACCTCCCCGTCCCTTGGCGGTGGAGGTCTTTTTTTGTGTTCAGGCCTTCTTGACAAGGCTGGTAGGCATACTTATTGTTGCACACAAATTGCCGATGCAATCAGTAAGTAAGTTCAAAACTTCTTGCGATAATTTTCAGCTACATGTCAGCAGTCGGTAGCGGTCCCGTGTTGGGGCGGGTCTGCCGGCGGAAAGGGGGACCGGTGACCAGGAAGCACAAGCACCAGCAGAAGCAGCAGCAGCAGCAGCAGGAAGAGGCTCCGGAACGGGAAGAGGAAGCGCGGAGCGAGGATGCGGCCGCTGAACTGGCCGAGGTCCGGCAGCAGCTTGCGCAGGCCAACGACCAGTTGCTGCGGCTGGCAGCCGAGTTTGACAACACCAAGAAACGGCTGCAGCGTGAGCGGGAGGTCTCGCTCAAGTATGCCGAGGAAAATCTCCTGCGGGAGATTCTGCCCGGGCTTGATAATCTGGAGCGGGCCATGGAACAGGCCCGGGAATCCAAGGAGGTGGAGACGCTCCTTGAGGGCCTGGAGATGACCCGCCAGGGGCTGCTTGCCACCCTGGAGAAGTTCGGGGTCAAACAGTTGCAAAGTATTGGAGAACCCTTTGATCCCAACCTGCACGAGGCCCTGACCATGGAGGCCAGCAACGAGGTTGCGGCCAACCATGTGATCACCGAATTCGTCCGGGGCTATACCTATAAGGACCGGCTGCTGCGGCCCGCCAAGGTGGCCGTGTCCAGCGGCGAGGACGCTGGTGAAGACGATGAGTAAAATCAATCCCTTGACTTTCCCGGGATCATGACCATTGTCTAGAACAGAAACAATCCCGGCTACTTCTAGCGCCCGCCGGGTTGCGGTAAAACAATTTTTAAAATTTGATTCTGGATCACGGACGACATCACCGCTTGGAATGGTCCGTGGTTCCAAGAAAGCTTTGTCGAGCAAAAGGAGATAAGAAAATGGGTAAAATAATCGGGATTGATCTGGGCACCACCAACTCATGTGTGGCGGTTATGGAGGGCGGTGATCCCAAGGTCATCGCCAACATGGAAGGAAATCGGACCACCCCCTCGGTGGTGGCGTTTTCCGATAACGGGGAGCGGCTGGTCGGCCAGGTGGCCAAGCGGCAGGCGGTTACCAACCCGGTCAGAACCCTGTATGCGATCAAGCGGCTGATCGGGCGGAAGTTCACCGATCAGGAGGTTACCAAGTCCATCCAGGTCAGCCCGTTCAAGATCGTCAAGGGCAAGAACGGCGAGGCCGCGGTGGAGGTGGACGGCAAGGTCTATACCCCGGCCGAGATCTCGGCCATGGTGCTCACCAAGATGAAGCAGACCGCTGAGGAGTACCTGGGCGAGACGGTCACCGATGCGGTGGTCACCGTGCCCGCCTATTTCAATGACAGCCAGCGTCAGGCCACCAAGGACGCCGGCCGGATCGCCGGGCTCAACGTGCAGCGGATCATCAACGAGCCAACCGCCGCCTCCCTGGCCTACGGCCTGGACAAAAAGGGCGAGGAGCGGATCGCGGTCTTTGACCTGGGCGGCGGCACCTTTGATATCTCCATTCTGGAGATCGGCGACGGCGTGTTCGAGGTCAAGTCCACCAACGGCGATACCTTTCTGGGCGGCGAAGACTTTGATATGCGGGTGGTCAACTGGCTGGCCGACGAGTTCAAACGGGAGCAGGGCATTGACCTGCGTAGCGACAAGATGGCCCTGCAACGGTTGAAGGAAGAGGGTGAAAAGGCCAAGATGGAACTGTCCACCACCATGGAGACCACTATCAACCTGCCCTTTATCACTGCTGACGCCTCCGGTCCCAAGCATCTGAACATCAAGCTGACCCGGGCCAAGTTCGAGAGCCTGGTCGCTGATCTGATTGATCGCACCGAGGGCCCCTGCCTGACCGCCCTGAAGGATGCCGGCGTCTCGCCCGGCGATATCGACGAGGTTATCCTGGTGGGCGGCATGACCAGGATGCCCAAGGTTCAGGAAAAGGTGAAGCAGATATTCGGCAAGGACCCGCACAAGGGGGTCAACCCGGACGAGGTGGTGGCCATCGGCGCCGCCATCCAGGGCGGGGTGCTGCGCGGCGATGTCAAGGATGTTCTGCTCCTCGACGTTACCCCGCTTTCCTTGGGGATCGAGACCCTGGGCGGGGTGTTCACCAAGTTGATCGAAAAGAATACCACCGTGCCCACCAAGAAGAGTCAGATCTTTTCCACTGCCGCGGATAACCAGCCGGCGGTTTCGATTCTGGTTCTCCAGGGTGAGCGGGAGATGGCCGCCTATAACAAGACCATCGGCCGTTTCGAGCTGACCGATATCCCGCCGGCCCCGCGCGGGGTGCCCCAGATCGAGGTAACCTTTGATCTTGACGCCAACGGCATTCTCCACGTCTCAGCCAAGGATATGGGCAGCGGCAAGGAGCAGTCGATCAAGATCACCGCCTCCAGCGGCCTGTCCGAGGCGGAGATCAAGAAGATGCAGCAGGATGCCGAACTGCATGCCGAAGAGGACAGGAAGCGCAAGGAACTGGTCGAGGCCAAGAACCAGGCCGATTCCCTGATCTATGCCACCGAGAAAAGCCTCAAGGATCTGGGCGGCAAGGTTGATGCCGGAACCAAGGGCAATGTAGAGAGCGAGATCGCCTCCCTGAAGAAGGTGATCGAGGGTGACGATATCGAGGCCATCAAGAAAGGCACCGAGAGTCTGACCCAGGCCTCCCACAAGCTGGCCGAGATGATGTACTCCCAGGCCACGGCCGAACCGCCCGGCGCGGATGCGGGTGGCGCGGCCGGCGGCGAGGCCGGGGCCGGCAACGACAAGAAGGACGACGATGTGGTTGATGCCGACTTCGAGGAAGTGAAGTAACGAGGACAGAGGACAGAGGACAGTAAAGAAAGGGTGCGGGGGACAGGGTGCAGGGGGCAGGGAACTGCTGTACTGACAGTGGGAACGGCAACGGCTAAAAGGCTCGCGGGACGCGAATCACAGGTTCATAGGTCCCATAGGTCCTATCAGTTTCCGACCCCTGACTTCCGACCTCTGACCTCTGGTTTCTGAATCCCTGAAAAGGGGAGTGCGGAAAAAGGTTGCCCGCACTCCCCTTTTTTTTTAACATCCCGGCTTTGACAGAACTTTTTGCAAAACAAGGTGGGACATATGAGAATCCTTTCGGGAATCCAGCCCTCGGGTCAACTCCATATCGGCAACTACTTCGGGATGATGCAGCCGATGATCCGCAACATGGAACGCGGCGAGCTGTACGTGTTCGTGGTCAACCTCCATGCCCTGACCTCGGTCCATGACCGGGACCGGCTGGCCCGGGGGACTCTGGAGGCGGCGGCGGATTTCATCGCCCTGGGGCTGGACCCGGAGCGCTGCATCTTCTGGGTCCAGGGCGATCTGCCCGAGGTGACCGAACTGACCTGGATACTCTCGACCCTGACCTCCATGGGGCTCCTGGAGCGCTGCCATTCCTATAAGGACAAGATCGCCAAGGGCATTGCCCCCAGCCACGGCCTGTTCTCCTACCCGGTGTTGATGGCCGCTGATATTCTCCTTTTTCAAGCGGAGCTGGTGCCGGTGGGCAAGGACCAGAAACAGCATCTTGAGGTGGCCCGGGACATTGCCCAGCGTTTCAACAATATCTTTGGCAAGACCTTTGTGCTGCCCGAGCCGGCCATTGCCGAGGAGTCGGCCACCGTGCCGGGCCTGGACGGCCAGAAGATGTCCAAGTCCTACGGCAACACCATCCCCATCTTTTCCACGGAAAAGGAATTGAAGAAAAAGGTGATGTCCATTATCACCGATGCTTCGCCGGTGGAGGCGGTCAAGGACCCGGACAGCTGCAACCTGTTCAAGATCTTTTCGCTGTTCGCCCCGGCCGGCCGGCTGGCCGAGGTCCGGAAACTCTATGTCCAGGGCGGCGCTGCCTACGGCTATATCAAGCTGGAACTGGTCGACCTGATCCGGGACTATTTCCAGGAGGCCCGGCAAAAGCGGGACCAGCTCCTCAAGGATCCGGGGTATCTGAAAGAGGTGCTGCGCCAGGGGGCGGACAAGGCCCGGGAAAAAGCGCTTCCCACCCTGGAACTGGTGCGGGACAAAGTCGGGCTGCGCTATTGATTTAGAGGAGAGGTTTCAGGTGTCAGAAAAAAACCAACATCGCCGACCAGAGTCAGGAGGTTAACCTGACACCTGACACCTAAAGTACGCTTAAGTCGGATGAACCAAAAAAAAGTCGGCTAGATGTCGACCAGCTCCACCTCGAAGACCAGGGTGGCGTTGGCCGGTATCGCGCCGGGTACGCCTCGTTCGCCATAGGCCAGTTGCGGCGGGACGATCAAGGTTCTCTTCTCTCCTTTTTTCATGTCGAGCAGGGCCTCGTCCCAACCCGGGATCACCCGGCCCACCCCCACCTCAAACTTCAGCGGTTGACCGCGGTCAACCGAGCTGTCGAACTTCTGTCCGTTCATCAGGGTGCCGGTGTAGTGGGCCGAGATGGTGGCCCCGGAC
The DNA here is from genome assembly GCA_021647905.1 of Desulfobacterales bacterium. Taxonomy (NCBI): domain Bacteria; kingdom Pseudomonadati; phylum Thermodesulfobacteriota; class Desulfobacteria; order Desulfobacterales; species Desulfobacterales bacterium. The sequence continues at coordinate 22,459 of JAKITW010000020.1, forward strand.
CGGGGTTTGTCGCCGCTGCCCTCTTGGAGCACCACGTACCGTAAGCCCGAGGGGGTGGTTATCGCATTGGGCCATTTTTCCTTGATCAGCGCCTCTTGTTCTTCCTGCCGAGCCCTGATTTTTTCCTCTTCCCGGCCGGCCATTCCCGCCAGCAGCGCCTCAAAAGCGGCCTGATCGGCTTTAAATGCCCTGGCCCCGGTGCCGACCCGGATTATTTCAACCGTCTTGATGGTGTCGCCCTGGCGGATGGCGTCAACCACCTCCTGGCCGTCGGTTACCCGGCCGAAGACCGTGTGCTTGCCGTCCAGCCAGGGAGTAGGGACATGGGTGATAAAGAACTGGCTGCCGTTGGTGCCGGGCCCGGCATTGGCCATGGACAGGATGCCGGGGCGGTCATGTTTCAGGCTGGAATCGATCTCATCGGCAAAGGTGTAGCCGGGGCCGCCGGTGCCGGTTCCCTGCGGGCAACCGCCCTGGACCATGAAATCAGGGAGGACCCGGTGAAAGGTGAGTCCGTCATAGTAGCGCACCCGGCCGCGCTGGGAATCCTTGGTCCCCTCGGCCAGGCCGACGAAGTTGGCCACGGTGAGCGGTGTTTTTTCAAACTCCAGGGAAAGGATGATCTCTCCCCGGCTGGTTGTGATTCTGGCATAAAGTCCATCTGTCAGAGAGTCTGTTGCAGGCATGTTATCTCCTTTTTCGTGAGTAAATTGTAAGCGCCCCGCAGTAACCAGACGGGGGTGCCGCCATTTTTTCCGGGTACTCGTTGCGTCTCTGGCAGCGGCCGGTTTCAACATTGAGCGGTCTCGGCATAAAGCAGACAGTTTACGCTTTTTTCCAGTGATCCGCAAGCCGTTTCAACCTTTCGGCACTGCCCGCTCTTTCTGGAAAAATCAAGGTTGCGGCCTGGTTGCTATCTGATTATCTATTGACGAATCGGCGGATTCCGGTTTAAATTAATCGTTTTTTTCTTGGCAATAACGGCGGGCTGAACAGTTGCGGATCATTCTGCCCGGATCGGCGATAAAACAAACGAACAGGGCGGGACCCGGAAGATTTTCCGCCAATGTTGATGAACTCGTAACAACCCGAAAGGTTTCAAATGCCACCCAATAAAATCAACAAGTTACAAGACGAATCACGTCCGTCGAGCGGGTTGTTGCGAGACCGACAATGTTACCGGGTCATGAAAAAGGTGCTTTAAGCGCGGGCATCGTGAGGGAAAATGATTTTCTGCGGAGCCGACAACACTTGATTTATGGATGCTACCAGCTTTTAAGCTGGCTTTTTTTTAGTATCAGTTTGCCGTTCTTTCTCATTTACAGCATCATTTCCGGTCACCACCGGCAGGGCCTGGCCCAACGGCTCGGAATGGTGTCCGGAATCGGGACGCCGGATGTCGACTCGGTGCGGATCTGGCTGCACGCCGCCTCGGTGGGCGAGGTGCAACCGGCCCGGGCCCTGATCATGGAGCTTGAAAAAATGTTCCCTGACGCGGCCTTTATTCTCTCGGTGATGACCGCCCAGGGAATGGCGGTGGCCCGCAGGCAACTGGGTAACCGGGTCCGGTGCATCTACGCCCCGCTTGATTTGCCCGGGATCGTCGGCCGGGTGGCGGCAAGGATCCGGCCTGATGTCTATATCTGCCTGGAGACCGAGCTGTGGCCCAATATTCTCAGACGGCTGCGCCGGAACGGCACCAGGTTGCTGCTCCTGAACGGCCGGCTGTCCCAGCGGTCTTTCCGCCGTTACCAGCGGGTGGGCCGGTTCATGAAGCAGGTGCTGGCCAACTTTTCGGCCATTGCGGTGATCAGCGACCAGGACGGGCAGCGGTTTATCGACCTTGGCGCGGAACCGGGCCGGGTAACCGTGGCCGGCAATGCCAAGTATGACCTGGCCACAACCACCTTTTCCCCGGCAACCGCGGCCGTCTACCGGAGCCGGCTCGGCATTGGCGAGGGTACTCCCCTGCTGGTGGCCGGCAGCACCCATACCGGCGAGGAGGAGATGTTGCTGCCGGTGTATCGGGATCTTAAAAAAGATGCCCGGTTGCGGGATCTGGTCCTGGTACTGGCGCCGCGCCATCTCCGGCGGTTGCCTGAAATCGAAATGCTGCTGCGGGAGCGCGGGATTGCCTTTGAGAAGTTGAGTTGGATCGAGGAACATGGCCGGAGCCGGGACGTGGTCCTGGTCGACGGGGTCGGCGACCTGGCCGGTCTCTACTCGGTGGCAACCTATGTGTTCTGCGGCGGCAGTCTGGTGGAGCGCGGCGGGCATAACATCATGGAGGCGGCTGTTTACGGTAAACCGGTTTTTTACGGGCCCCACATGAATGATTTTGCCGATGCAGTGCAACTGCTGGAATCGGTCCGGGCCGGCTTGCCGATCCGCGAGGCCCGGGAGATGACCGCGGCGATCATCCGTTTTCTGGATCACCAGGAGGAATACCGGGCCGCCGGGGTGCGGGCCGGGGAGATCGCCATGGCCCAGCAGGGTTCGGCCCGGCGGCAGGCCATGCTGGTCAAGGAGTTGCTGGACAGTTCAGAGGACAGAAGACAGATGACGGTTGGAAAGGCAAGGCAGAATTAAAAATGTAGAATGTAGAATTTAAAAAACCGTGAACCGCTGAACCGTGAACCTGGAACCGCAACAGTAGGACATTATATATGAAAGCACTTGTCGCCCTGGAAGATGGCACTGTTTTTGAGGGGGAATCCTTTACCGGTCCTGGCGAGGCCGTCGGGGAGATCGTCTTTAATACCAGCATGAGCGGCTATCAGGAGCTGTTGACCGACCCCTCCTACAAGGGCCAGATGGTTACCATGACCTATCCCCTGATCGGCAATTACGGGGTCAATCACGAGGATATGGAATCGGACCGGATTCATCTTGATGCCTTTCTGGTCAGGGAGTACAACGCAATGCCGAGCAATTATCGGGCCACCGGCAACCTGGCCGATTTCCTGATGGAGCATGGAATCCTGGGGGTGGAGGGGCTCGACACCCGGGCCCTTACCCGCCATATCCGGATCGTCGGCGCGATGAAGGCGGTGGTCTCCACCGAGGACCTTGATCCGGTCTCCCTGGCGAACAAGGCCCAGACCTCGGCCGGGCTGGTCGGTCGCGACCTGGTCCGGGAGGTTACCTGCGCCAGGGCCTACGGCTGGACCGCGGACGGCCCCAGGCAAGGGGCTGGTTTCACCAGCGCCGGTCCCGGCCGGTACCGGGTGGTGGTCATGGATTTCGGGCTCAAGTACAACCAGCTGCGGTTGCTGGCCGAGCGTGATTGCCGTATCCAGGTGGTGCCGGCCGGGACCGGCGCCCAAGAGATCCTGGCCCTGGAGCCGGACGGCATCTTCCTGTCCAACGGGCCCGGCGATCCGGCCGGGGTGGAGGGGGTGGTGGAAACGGTCCAGGCCCTGCTCGGCCGGAAACCGATCTTCGGCATCTGTCTCGGCCACCAGATCCTGGGGCTGGCCTATGGGGGCGCCACCTATAAGCTGAAGTTCGGTCATCGCGGGGTCAACCAGCCGGCCAAGGATCTTGAAACCGGCAAGGTGGAGATCACCTCCCAGAACCATGGTTTCTGTGTGGACATGGACAGCCTTGACCCGGAGCAGGTGGAGCTGACCCATGTCAATCTCAACGATAACAGCGTTGAGGGGATGCGGCATCGACGGTTTCCGGCCTTTTCAGTGCAGTATCATCCGGAAAACGCCCCTGGTCCCCATGACACCCTTTATCTATTTGACCGCTTCATAGCGATGATGAGCTGATGGCGTCGTAACAATTCCGATCTACCGCGTCGTAGCGCATTTTTGTTCGCTCGGCATACCGTTATGTATGGCCTTACTCTCAAAAATACACTACTCCTTGTATATCGAAATTCTTACTTAGCCATCCCGGTAATTCTTACGAGTCCATCATGAGTTGATCTATTAAAAAATTCTGCCAGTTAATATAGATACCCATGCCTAAACGAACCGATATCAAGAAGATCCTGATCATTGGCTCCGGCCCGATTATCATCAGCCAGGCCTGTGAGTTTGACTATTCCGGCACCCAGGCGGTCAAGGCCCTGCGCGAGGAAGGCTACGAAGTGGTGCTGATCAACTCCAACCCGGCCACGATCATGACCGACCCGGAACTGGCGGACCGGACCTATATCGAGCCGATCACCCCGGAGATGGTCGCCAAGGTGATCGAGCGGGAGCGGCCCGACGCCCTGCTGCCCACCCTGGGCGGTCAGACCGGGCTGAACACCGCCATCAAGGTGGCCGAGATGGGGGTGCTCGATAAGTTCGGGGTGGAGCTGCTGGCCGCCAACATCGAGGTCATCCGCAAGGCCGAGGGGCGGGAGGAGTTCCGGGCCGCGATGAGAAAGATCGGCCTCAAGGTGCCGGATAGCGTTATTGTCCATACCCTGGACCAGGCCCTGGCCGCGGGCGAGGAGATCGGTTTTCCCCTGATCGTCCGGCCCAGTTTCACCCTGGGCGGCACCGGCGGCGGGGTGGCCTATAACATGCGGGAACTGGCCGCCCTGGCCGGCAGCGGTCTGGATCTGAGCCTGAACAGCGAGGTGATGCTGGAACGGAGCCTGCTCGGCTGGAAGGAATATGAGTTGGAGGTGATGCGGGATTGTAAGGACAATGTGGTCATCATCTGTTCGATCGAGAACATGGACGCCATGGGGGTGCACACCGGCGATTCGATAACCGTGGCCCCGATCCAGACCCTGACCGACCGGGAATACCAGCAGATGCGTAACGCCGCCATTGCCATTATCCGCGAGATCGGGGTGGAGACCGGCGGTTCCAATGTCCAGTTCGCGGTCAATCCGGCGGATGGCGAGATGATGGTGATCGAGATGAACCCCCGGGTGTCGCGCAGTTCGGCCCTGGCCTCCAAGGCCACCGGTTTTCCCATTGCCAAGATCGCGGCCAAGCTGGCGGTTGGCTATACCCTGGACGAGATTCCCAACGATATCACCCGGGAGACCTATGCCTCCTTTGAGCCCACCATTGATTACTGTGTGGTCAAGATCCCCCGCTGGACCTTTGAGAAGTTTCCCGAAACCGAGGATCTGCTCACCACGGCGATGAAGTCGGTGGGCGAGACCATGGCCATCGGCCGGACCTTCAAGGAGGCCTTTCAGAAGGGGATGCGTTCCCTGGAGGTGGGCCGGATGGGTTTTGGTGACGACGGCCGGGGCGATCTCAGCCATCTGGACCAGGCGGAATTGAACCATGGGCTGATCACCCCCAATTCCCAACGGGTTTTCCATATCTACGAGGCCTTGAAACGGGGGATGCGGGTGGAGCGGCTTTATGAATTAACCGCCATTGATCCCTGGTTCCTGCGTAACCTGGAGCAGTTGGTGGCCACTGAAAAAGAGATCCGTGCCGCCGGGTTCAACGGCCTGGCCCAAGGACTGTTGCGCAAGGCCAAACAGCAGGGGTTTTCCGATTTTCAACTCGGTTACCTCACCGGCACCACTGAGAATGACATCCGGGAGTTGCGGGACAAGCAGAAGATCAGGCCGGTGTTCAAGCTGGTCGACACCTGCGCCGCCGAGTTCGAGGCCTATACCCCTTACTATTACTCCACCTATGAGGTTGAGGATGAGTCGCGGGGCAGCGATAAAAAGAAGGTGATGATCCTGGGCGGCGGACCCAACCGGATCGGCCAGGGGATCGAGTTCGACTACTGCTGCGTCCACGCCGCCTTTGCCCTGGCCGAGATGAACATCGAAAGTATCATGGTCAACTCCAATCCCGAAACGGTGAGCACTGACTACGATACCTCGGACAAGCTCTATTTCGAGCCCTTGACCCGGGAGGATGTGCTCAATATCATCGATCAGGAGCAGCCGGACGGGGTTATTGTCCAGTTCGGCGGCCAGACCCCGCTCAACCTGGCGGTGCCGCTGGCCACGGCCGGGGTGCCGATCCTCGGCACCTCGCCCGATTCCATTGACCGGGCCGAGGACCGGAAACGGTTCCAGCAGTTCCTGCAGAAGTTGAATCTGCGGCAGCCGGCCAACGGCACGGCCCGGACCATTGACGAGGCCCTGGCCGTGGCCCGGGAGATCGGCTACCCGGTGGTGGTGCGGCCCTCCTATGTGCTCGGCGGCCGGGCCATGCGCATTGTCTACAATGAGGCGGGGGTCCGTGAGTTCATGGGATCGGCAATGATCGCCTCTTCGGAACATCCGGTGTTGATCGACAAATTTTTAAAAGACGCCACCGAGGTGGATGTGGACGCGATCTGCGACGGCGAGACCACGATTATCGGTGGGATCATGGAGCACATTGAGGAGGCCGGCATCCATTCCGGCGACTCGGCCTGCGTGCTGCCGCCCCATACCCTGGCGTTGGAGTTGATCGAGGAGATCAAGGCGGCGACCCGGGCCATGGCCATGGAGCTGAAGGTGGTGGGCTTGATGAACGTCCAGTATGCGGTCAAGGACAATGACCTCTATGTCCTGGAGGTGAACCCGCGGGCCTCCCGGACCGCGCCCTTTGTCAGCAAGGCCACCGGCGTGCCCCTGGCCAAGCTGGCCACCAAGGTGATGCTGGGGATGACGCTTGCCGAACTGGGGCTTACCAGGGAGGTGGAGATCAGCCACTGGGCGGTGAAGGAGGCGGTGTTCCCCTTTGACCGTTTTGAGAACGTTGATACCCTGCTCGGTCCGGAGATGAAATCCACTGGCGAGGTAATGGGGATCGACCAGGATCTGGGACTGGCCTTTGCCAAGTCGCAGTGGGCCGCCGGGCAGAAACTGCCCCTGGCGGGCAATGTCCTGATCAGTGTGCGGGACAATGATAAACCAGCGGTCAAGCCGGTGGCCCAACGGCTGCTCGATCTCGGCTTCTCGCTGGTCGCCACTGCCGGCACGGCCGCATACTTGAACGATAACGGGATCCTCTGCACCCGGGTGAACAAGATTTCCGAGGGCCGGCCCCATATCCTTGACAAGATCCAGGACGGCCAGATCCAGTGGATAATCAACACCTCCATGGGCTCAAGGACCACTGAGGATTCCTACACCATCCGCCGCAGCGCCCTGGACTACCGCCTGGCCTATACCACCACCATTTCCGGGGCCCTGTCCATGGTGGGGGCCGTGGAGACCCTCAAGGGACAGACCCTGGAAGTCAGGGCGATTCAGGAGTATTTTGAATAAGCGGAGCAGGGCGGCTTAAGACGATTTTCCCGCCAACCGCACCAACTCCGGGAATATATTCTGGACTTTTGCTTATTCAATACTTATTGTAATTTGTTCAAGCCGGTCGCAGGCAGGCCTCCGTGCCCCGGAACGAGTCCGGGGCCTGGCTGCGGCCGGCTTCTTGCTTGGCCGGCGCGTTGCGGCCGGAACAACCTTGTCGTCCCTCTGGCAGCGGTCTTTTTAAGGGAAATATCGCGTACCGATGCCGGAATTAAAATGACCATGATTACTGGAGGCTGTTTTTGAATACTTTTTATAAAAATCTGAGCATGTGGCTGGTGATCGGGTTGACCGTGATTCTCCTGTTCAACCTGTTTAACAAGCCCCAGCTCCAACATGTCCAGATATCCTACAGCGACTTTATCAGCAACGTTAAGAGCGGGGCGATCAACCAGGTGGTGATCGAGGGAGATAAGATCACCGGAGCCCTTAAGGATGGCCAATCTTTTCGTACCGTTACCCCGCCCGATTCCGAGTTGATCCCGCTGCTGCGTGAATCCAACGTGGATATCAGCGTCAAGGAAAAGGAAGACACCCCCTGGTACGTCACCATCCTGGTCTCCTGGTTTCCGATGCTCCTTCTGATCGGGGTCTGGATCTTTTTCATGCGCCAGATGCAGATGGGCGGCGGCGGACGCGGCGCTCTCTCATTCGGCAAGACCCGGGCCAAGCGGTTGGAGGCGGGCCACGCCAAGGTTACCTTCAAGGACGTGGCCGGTATCGAGGAGGCCAAGGAAGAGCTGTCCGAGATTATCGATTTTCTCAAGGACCCGCAGAAGTTCACCCGCTTGGGCGGCCGGATCCCCAAGGGGGTCCTGCTGGCCGGGGCCCCGGGTACTGGCAAGACCCTGCTGGCCAAGGCCATTGCCGGCGAGGCCGAGGTGCCCTTTTTCACGATCAGCGGCTCTGATTTCGTCGAGATGTTTGTCGGGGTGGGCGCCTCCCGGGTGCGTGATCTGTTTATCCAGGGCAAGAAGAACGCGCCTTGTATTATCTTTATCGACGAGATCGACGCGGTGGGCCGTCATCGCGGCGCCGGGCTCGGCGGCGGCCATGACGAGCGGGAGCAGACCCTGAACCAGCTCCTGGTGGAGATGGACGGTTTCGAGTCCAGCGAAGGGGTGATCATTGTCGCGGCCACCAACCGGCCCGATGTACTCGACCCGGCGTTGCTGCGGCCGGGCCGTTTCGACCGCCAGGTGATTGTGCCGATTCCGGATGTCAAGGGCCGGGAAATGATCCTTGGTATCTACGGGAGGCGGACCAAGCTGGCCGCGGACGTGGACCTGGCGGTTATCGCCCGCGGCTGTCCCGGTTTCACCGGCGCCGATCTGGAGAACATGGTGAACGAGGCCGCCCTGCTGGCGGCCCGCAGCAGCGCCGACCAGGTGACCATGAAGGACCTGGAACAGGCCAAGGACAAGGTGATGATGGGCGCGGAACGGCGCAGCATGATCATCAGCGACAAGGAAAAGGAGATCACCGCCTACCACGAGGCCGGTCACGCCCTGGTGGCCAGGCTGCTGCCCGGCACCGATCCGATCCACAAGGTGACCATTATCCCGCGCGGCAGTGCCCTGGGCCTGACCCAGCAACTGCCCATCGACGAGAAGCATACCTATCCCAAGGGGTATCTGATCAGCCGGATGTGCATCCTGCTGGGCGGCCGGGTGGCTGAAGATCTTGTTTTCGGCGAGATTACCACCGGCGCGGGCAACGACATTGAGCAGGCCACCAATCTGGCCCGCAAGATGGTCTGCGAGTGGGGGATGAGCGACATGGGACCGCTCTCTTTCGGTAAAAAGGAAGAACAGATCTTCCTCGGCCGGGAGATCGCCCAGCACCGCGATTACAGCGAGGACACCGCCATCCAGATCGACAAGGAGGTCAGGGACATGGTGTTCACGGCCCAGGAGACCGCGGAAAAACTGCTGTCCGGAAACATAGATCTGCTCAAGGCCATTGCCCGGGCCCTGCTGGATCAGGAAACCATTGTACTTGAGGATATCGAGGAGTTGATCAATGCCGGGTCCGGCCGCAAGGTGGATCCGGAACAACCGGCCAAGGAGCAGGAGGAGAAGCCGGTCGCCAAGGCCAGGGCCGCCAAGGCAGCGGTTGAGAAGCAGACCGCCGCGGCAGAGGCGGCGGCAGAGCCGCCGGCCGAAGAGCAGACCGTGGCCCAGGCCGGGACCAAGGCCGCCGGGCAGGGCGAGGATGACGATATCGCCGGGAACGGGGCCCCGGCGTAACAATGGCCGGATATGTCAACTCCGTCCGGTTGAAGGGACCGGGCCGGAGAGCGTAGCGCTTGAAGATGAAAAAAAGATGAATGCACTCCATCTCTCCGCCGCTGACCGGGTACGGGTGATGGGCGTCCTCAACGTGACGCCCGACTCCTTTTCCGACGGCGGCGGTTTTGTTTCCGAACCAGCCATTGTCGCCCGGGTGGAGGATATGCTCGGCGCCGGGGTGGATATCATCGATGTGGGCGGCGAATCTTCCCGGCCCTTTTCCGAGCCGGTTGCAGTGGAAGAAGAACTGGCCCGGGTCCTGCCGGCGATCCGTCTGATCCGCGCCCGTTCCTCCCTGCCGGTTTCCATTGATACCACCAAGGCCGAGGTGGCCCGCCAGGCCCTGGACCTGGGCGCTGACATGATCAACGATATCAGCGCCCTGCGTTTCGACCCGGAGATGGTCGCCCTGGCCGCAACCACCGATGTGCCGGTGATAATCATGCACATGCAGGGTACGCCCCGGGACATGCAGCTTGATCCCCATTATGAAGACGTGGTCGCCGAGATCAATGCTTTTTTTCAGGAGCGGCTTGACTGGGCCGCGGACCGGGGGGTGGCCCGGCAACGGTTCATCCTTGATCCGGGTATCGGCTTTGGCAAGACCCTGGACCATAACCTGACCATTCTCAAACACCTGGAGCAGTTCCAACAGCTGGGCCTGCCGCTTCTGGTCGGCCATTCCCGCAAGGCATTTATCGGTACGGTCCTGGGCATTGAGGATGCGGCTGACCGCGATGTCGCCACCGCGGCGGTATCCGCCCTGTGCGTTGCCCAGGGGGTTGCCGTTCTTCGGGTCCACGACGTGGGCAAGACGGTTCAGGCGGTACGCATGGCCCGGGCGATAAGTATGGCCCAATAAGAAACCTCCCGAATTACGGGAGGTTTCTTATTGGGCCGTTTGAACGGTTGAACGTTTGAACGGTTCTTTCAATGCGGGCTGGTCGCCTTTTTCAGCGGTACCGTGTACTCCAGGGTTTCGTCCGGCAGCAGGGCGTGGGTTCGTCTGACCCGGACCCGGACCGACTCGCTGTCCTCCTTGTAGAGCATGATGATCTTCACGTCCTCAACAGCGGTCACCGGTTCATCGTCAATGGCGATGATGAGGTCGTTTTTTCTGATTCCTGTTTTTCCGGCCTGGCCATGGGGGCTGAGATCGGTCACCACTGCTCCGGCCCGGTCCGGTTCTTCGGAGAGCTGTACCCCGATCAGGGGCAGGGGCTTAAGCGAGGCCGGCGGGGAAAAGAAGTGGTAATCAGCCGTGGCCGGATCGATCTCCCGGCCGTCGTTGTTGACCACCACTGCCTGGGCGACATCCAGCCGGCGGGCCAGCCGCGGCGGGATCCCGGATTTTTTGTCCACATGCCCCTGACCGGCGATTACCACCATTCGATTATCGGGATGGCTGCTCAGGTATCGGGCCGCGGCCTCGGCCATGGTCTCGTCCCACAGGGCCTGGGCCTGGATAAAGCCGTTGAACCGGCCGCTGTCATCCGCGCCGGAGTGCATCTTGAAGAACGGGATCAACCGGTCCCGGTAGCCGGGCAGGGACAGGTCCCGGTCCGCGGGGAGCGCGGCCCGTTCTTCAGGGGTCAGGGCCTTGAAGTCGCCGTTCTTGAACACGCTGCCGACCACCTTTCTTTTCTGGTTCAAGGCAATGATCGGGATCTGGTGGCGCCGGGCAAAGTTGATGATTTCCCGGTAGAGCCGGTAGTCGAATCGCCACATGTCAAAGTAATTCGATTTTTTCAAGAATTCCCTTTCCTCGATCTTCAGGGCCAGATAGTCGTCCAGGACCTGTTGGGTGGAGCGGTCGAACATCTCCATCCCAATGGCCAGGGCGGGGTCGCGGGCAAACAGGGCCCGGATGATCCGGAGCTGCAGCTGGTGGTCCTGGTAGCTGGTGTGGTTTTCTCCCACATAGATCACCCGTTTGCCGGCCAGCTGGTCGATGATCGCGGAAAAGTCCAGGGCCCGGCTGGTCTTGATTCCAGCCGGCGGCGGGGCCACCGGGTAGCGCAGCCCATGTTCGGCCGCAATCTGTTTTTTTGTCCGGAGCCGGCCGCGGTCAAAGTGGAGAAAGCTGTACTTGCCGTAATGGCGGAGCTTGGCCAGGGCCAGGGCGGTCTCCTGCCTGGAAGCGGTTGACACCAGTATTGCCACCTGCCCGGGATTGAGCGGGTGGGGCCGGACGTCCAGGGTGAACCCCCCGGGCGGATGCATGGCCCGGGCAAAGAGCGAGCGGCTGGTCCTGCCCTGGCCCAGGAAGAGCACCGCGTTGCTGGCCAGTTCCTTGGCTGCGGTATCACTGTCAGCCTCGTTGATGATCGTGCAGCCGGTTTGTTGCAGATATTCGACCAGCGGGCCGAAACGGTCCGCATCGGTGTCTGCCGCGATTATCGCGATTTTGTTCTCAGCGCCGTCGAACCGGGACCAGCTGGGCGCAAGCTCGGCCGGCCCCTGGCTGCGGAGGATGTCCGCGTCGGGATCAAGGATCAGTTCCGCTGGAACCGCCTTGACCGGCAAAGATACCGGGGTCTCTTTGCCGGTCAGGGTCAGTTCTCTCCTGATATCGCCCTGGGGGGTGCGGATAACCAGCGGCACGGTCAGGTCATAGGGGGCGGCGGTCCCCTGGACCACCACAAAGCTGAGTATCGGCTGCCCCTTTTTTTCCTGGACCGTGATTTTATCGAGGTAAAGCTCCGGGATATCGGTCCGGGTCAGCCACTGTTCGAAAAGTTCCTTGAGATCGGTCTTGCCGGTCTTTTCAAAACTGGCGCGCAGGTCGGCCCAGCCGGCCGGCCGGTGCCGCATCCGGGTATAAAAATCGCGCAGGCCCGCATTAAAGGCCTGCGCGCCCAGCTTGTTTCTCAACAGGTGGAAGAAGAGCGCTCCCTTGCCATAGCCCACGGCCCGGATCTGTTCCCGGTTGCCGGCGCGGTCGTCGGCGCCGTGGAACCCGGCCAGGGTTATTGTATTGTCCGAATGGACATAGCTGCAGTATTTCAGTATCTGGTCCCGGCGGTAGCCCCGGTCCTCGCCCCGGTCCGCGGCCAGGGCATGGTCGGCAAGATAGGTGGTAAGCCCCTCGGCCCAGTTTCCGGAACCGTCCGCCACCCGGACGGAGTTGCCCAGCCAGGCGTGCAGTATCTCGTGGCCCAGCGAGGTCCTGACGATAAAGGGCAGCCGCACCACTGCCTGGCCGAGCAGGGTGAAGGTGGGCATGGCATAGCCGGTGGGCAGCCGGTTCTCGACAATGGCGAACCGCTTATAGGGATAGGGGCCGAGCAGTTTCTCGTACCTGGTCAGATATTTTTTCGCCTGGTCCCGGTAGCCCTTGGCCAGTTCCCGGTCTTCTTCAAAAAAATAACTGGCCAGGACAACGCCGCTGTCAAGGGTTTCCTCCTCCACCCGGTACGGGCCGGCCACCAGGTTGATCGAGTCAAGGGGATAGGGGAAATCAAATTGTACCTGCCGGAGACCCGGCGCCGGACCGGGCCCAATAACAATGGTCCTGGTCTCGGATATGGCCGAGAACCTGTCCGGGATAATAACCGTGAGCCGGAACAGCATCTCTTCCTCGGCCAGGGGCAGCCAGTGGCCGGTCAGACTGATCCCCTGCTCGCTGATCAGTTCAAGGGACGGACCCCGGTGCGGGTGCTGCCTCCCTGGTGTAGTTGATCTCGATCTCCTGGTCCTGGTCAGCGGCCGGTATCCGCAGTTGAGCCTTTTCCGGGTCAGCTTGCACCAGGACCCCGTTGATCCTGATCCCGGTGACCTTGAGCCCGTCAAGGTGGAGCGCCAGATCGCGGCCGGCCGGGATCGTGATCCGGGAGACTGCCGAGAGCCGGTTTTGGTCGAGATCAAAAGCAACGGTAATATCCTGCCGGGGGACAGAGTCTGATGCGGCAACGGCTACCGGGGCAATGCAGAGAATAAGCATGATTCCTGTCCAGAGAAGAAGGGGGAGATGGATGAAACGTGGCATGGGCATATCGTGTCCTGGCTATATTATGGATGACAAGCGGTTTGGTTTGCCTAAAAGCAGTATTACCCCGGGCAAAACGGATACCTGTTCCGCCATGGTCTACCATACCCGATTGTAAACATGAAGTATCGGTTTGTCAGCAACGACCGTGGGGGGGCAGAGGACTGAGGACTGAGGACAGAAGACAGAGGACTGAGGACTGAGGACTGAGGACAGGAGACGAGAGACAGAAGACAGGAGACAGAGGACTGAGGACAGAGGACAGAGGGCGGAAGACGAAAAAAAAATCGTGGGCAATGAAAAAAAACATGGGGCAGTGATCCTGGTCCGGAATATAATATTCCCTGACCCCTGACCCCTGACCCCTAAGACCAGAAAACTGATAGCTCTCA
>JAKITW010000021.1 GCA_021647905.1 Desulfobacterales bacterium
GGCCGACCAGTCTGTAAAAACGACTCATTCCTGAGGCGGTTTGAGTCAGACAACCTGGGGGTGACTGAGAGTTTTATTGTATCTTTCAGTGTCAGGAATTAGCTGACAAAAGTGTTTGACAAGGACAATTAGGAGTGACGATTTCATACATTTGATTCGGTCGATATCCTTGAGCCGTCATCGGAATACCACGCCATCGGCCTCGCGGATGATTGTTTGGGTTCTTGTAGACTTTAGCCTGTTCTTCCGTTATCGGAACGCGGTTTCTTGTTTTCTTAAACTGACCAGCTTGTTTTGCGTAAAGCAATACATAGTCGTGTGCATCGCCTATGGCTTCACGGTTCTCCCGCGAGTATCGTTTTTGCCAGATATTGCTTGCAACAAAATTCGCCCGCCCAAAAATCTCATCACATAAGACTTTCAGGTAATGGCACTCGTTATCGTCAATCGTAATCCATAAGGAGCCGTCCTCGGAAAGCAGCCGCCGAATTATCTCCAATCGATCCCGCATCAGGCTCAACCAAATGGAATGTTCCACCCCGTCGTCGTAATGGGTGAAGGCGGAACCGGTATTGTACGGCGGGTCGATGAACACGCATTTGATCTTGCCGGTAAACTCCTGCTCCAGGGCCTTCAAGGCCAGCAGGTTGTCGCCGAAGATCAACCGGTTGTCGAAAATATCGTTCTTCGTCACCCGGTGCGCAGCATGGTAGGACTTTTCCGGATCTTCCAGCAGAATGCGCGGCTCCAGCCGCGGTCGCTCCTCCTTGCCGATCCAGGTCAGTTCGAGTTTTTGTTTTTTCATGGTCTCAGTTTGTGAATCTTAAAAAAACAAACTCACCTGTCTATTCTTTTTATCTTCATTTTTAACATGTTACCTTGTTTTGTCCGAAACGGCATTGTTTAAACAGCGTTTAAAGACGGGAACCAGGAAACCAGAATGTTTTTCAGTTTATGAAAGGCTGGATCATCGCAACGGGTGAAACCGACCCGCTGGGCAAGCTGTAGATATATCGAGGATGAACGCGGTTTACGCACAAAACGCAATGTCTCCTCCATGGCTTCCTTGGGGCGTAACGGTTTAGAACGGTCCGGTGACAGGAATCCTTTCGCGGCCAGCCATTGCCGGAGTTGCGGATCCCGCCCTCTCCAGCCCAACGCCATTTCGACTTCGGGTGAATCACTCCATATCCAGTTTTCCAGTTCCGGGTCGATTACTATGGCGGCGGCCCGCTCAGACCATCCCGACCGTGCCATGCTTTTTTCTATATCCTGTTCCAGTTCACTGCTGGTCCTTTGTTGCCGCCCGCATCCTTCACGATCCAGCATGACAATGGCGTGCAAGTATCTGTTTGCGAATGGCCGGAGAAATGCGTCGGCTCGAAGAAGGCATCCTGGATCGCTTTCAGGGTGAACAAGCGATTTCCAGACAATCGGCCGGATCGATAGCGATTGAGGCCTGTTGAGAATACCATCGACCGCAAATAGCATGTTTTTATCCGCAACAAGCAAGACAAGATCGTCCGGGTCAGCAGGAATTGTCATCCCAGCACTCCTCCGGCAAACAACACACCGAGATTCTCTTCGCCCCGCCAATCCCTGAGCGCCGGATGCTCGTCACCCCGGACAATATCCGCAGCCCCATCCGAAGTCTTGGCAAAACACAAAACATTAGCTGGCGCAACCATGCTGAGGATAACCGGTGAATGGGTTGCCACCAGGATCTGGGCGTCATATACCGAAGAAAGTGATTGGAAAATCGTGTCAACAGCACGCGGATGAATGCCGTTTTCCGGCTCCTCAATCAAATACACGCCGCTGAAATTCGGCAGATACGCGAGAACCGTCAGGGCCAGAAGACGGAGTGTGCCGTCGGAGGCCATCCACGATGGAGTCTCGAGCCCACCATCATATTCCAGGATCAAATAACGATGCCGGTCGTCAGGACGTTCGACTGTCCGGACATTACACAGATCAGGAAGGGCCGTTCTCAGGTGGGCAAGCCAGTCACGGAATCTGTCCTTATCGATATTTTGAAAGTAATCAATTACCCAGGGAAGATTAGAGCCATCGGCGCGAAAACCTCGTCCCTGCCCGGGGGGGCTCGCTTTGCGGATCAGCAGGCTGTTCAAATTCAGCCGTTCCACTTTTTCGACCAGCAGGCTGTTCAACCAGGAGGTCACCGGGAAATTCGCCTCGTCCGCCGGAACATTACCCAAAGCGGATTTTTGTGGCCCCAGTTTAAAAGAGGGAGCCCAGCCTTTGCCCTTTTTCCGGTACACCTCGGAATAGAAGTTGTCATTGCCATTGGCCACCTTATTGACAATCACCGTAGTTCCCTTGGCACGCGTGGGGGTGATAATGGTGGCAGGCGCCTCAACAGCCTCCGGGAAAAGCGTCCGCTGCCTTGCCTGGTGGGGTGGAGAAGACATTTTTAAGAGCACTTTCTCTGCCATGATCGATATCTCCTGGGAGCTTTCATCCAACTGAAGGGCGATTTCGTAGCGGACAGTGTCGTTCGCATGATCTCGTAGCATCTTACGAAGATGTTCCGGTATGGCTGCTTCAATTGCTATTTCAAACCTGTCCCCGCTCCGCCACCAGAGCAGATCCTGAAAATTTCGCGTTCTGGCGGTGACGGCGGCCAGCGGCCCGTCGGTCACCAGATCGCCGAGGAATGCAATCACGTCAAGAAAGGTGGTCTTGCCGCTCGCATTGGGGCCAACCAAAACATGGAATGCCCCCAGCCGCTGCTTGATGTATCGAAGACAGCGGTAATTTTTTGCCTCAATTAGTGTGATCATGATAAGGTCCTGTTTGTTTGCCAATTAATCCGGCTTGGTAACCCATATTTATTCCTATTGATCCGGATTATTTTGTTATTTTTGGTTCACGGGGTCTCCGGTAAGTATTTTTTTAACTTACGCGGCCAACAAAGTCCATTGAATCATAAAAAGTGGATTCAATTCCGTTTTTTGCCGCAACTTACCTTCAATCTGGGCAATCAATTCCTCCCGTTGCCGGTCTACTTCGTCTTGGGCTTCAAAGAGTGACCGTCGCTTCTGATTGCGCTGGGATTCCAGGGCCTTTATCTGCTTCTGGCCGGCGAGTTTTTCTTCCAGGGTCAAGGCTGCTGTTGCAGCACGCCGGGCCTCCTTTATCTGGCGGTCCAACTCCTTCAGTTCACGTTCAAGGCCAATTTTGAGGTCATCGGCCCAGCCGTCAAGCTTGTCGGCTTCGGCTTCGAAAAAACGGGCATTGCGCTCGGAAATATCCCTTTGGATGGTGGCCTGCCGCTTCCGGGTGTGTTCATCCAATGATACAAGTGCAGGAATTTTGAGGGCTGACCCTTTGACTGAGGCAGGCAGACTGAGCAGACGCCTGGCGCTTTCCTCATCCAGCATGCGGCCCTGGTCGGTGACAGCGGCGAGGATCATATAATCTTCCGCCTGGTCGAGTGCTTCGATGGTAAAGACCGAGGCCGTGAGCCAGCCCGATTCGCCGATAAATGGTTCAAGAGCGGTAATCTTGCCGTCATGCCGGCCATAATCGAAACGGATTTCAGCAGGTGGCAACTCTCGACTTTTTGCCTGGGCCAGGAGTGATTCGGCCAGCAGGTGATTTAATCGGAAAAGATGGGCCTCACCGGAACGGCGGGGCAACTCATAGAGCCCCAAAGGAATTTGGTCGGCCTGGTTCGGGAATGGTTGAGAGTTGAGCCGAAAAGAAGAGTCATTTATAAACTCGGCGTGGCCAGCCAGTTCGTGCCGGCTCATCTGCATCAGCAACCGTTCATAGCGGTTGAGATAGGCTCTGGAATCCTTGTCTCTGACCTTGAGTTTCTCTCTCACCTCGTCATCGAAATGCTCCATGAGCTGCCGGCGGGTACGGGTCATGGCCTCATTGATCTCCAGGCTCAGTTCGCGTTGGAGCTGATCAAAGGCCGTTTGAATTTCTTCCGGTTGGCGGCACTGCTGGTAGATGGCGGCAATGCGCTTTTCAAAATCAACCCCGCTCTCAATGGCCCCCAGAACCTCGTCACTGGCCCCGAAAACGCCCTCGAAGAGTTTAAATTTTTCAGAGAGGAGTTCAAAAACCCGAAGATCAGCGGCGTTGTTGCGGTTCAGAAAATTTACCACCACTACATCGCACTGCTGACCGTATCGGTGACAACGGCCGATGCGTTGCTCGATGCGCTGCGGGTTCCAGGGCAGGTCGTAATTAACCACCAGAGAACAGAACTGGAGATTGATCCCCTCGGCCCCCGCCTCGGTGGCGATCATAATTCGCCCCTCTTCGCGGAAGTAATCCACCAGGGCCGAACGTATATCGGCAGTGCGAGAACCAGACACCCGATCCGAACCTTGGTGACGTTCAACCCAGGCGGAATAGATCTGCTTAGAGCGTTTGTCAGTGTTTGACCCGTTAAAAAGAACTATGCCCTTGGAAAACTTGCTGTCGAGTAGAAGGCGCAAAAGATAATCCTGGGTACGGCGCGATTCGGTGAAGATGATGGCCTTCCGGGCCGCCCCGGCCTGGGCCGCCTTGGCAAAGGCAACCTCCAAGGCAGTGAGCATGGAGCGCCCCTTGGCATTGTGATCAATAGAGAGGGCAAGCTCGGTAAAGGCTTCCAGGTCATCGATTTCTCCGGCAATGGCGGAGCGATCTTCTTGGGAAAGCGGTGGTTCCGACTCGCCGTTGTTCCATTCCTCGGCGGTTTCATCAAGGGCTTCGTAATCCTGGTCCAGTTCGTCTTCAAGAGACGTAGCCGGTGCCTGGCGGCGAAGTTTATCTTTCAAACGATTCGCAATAGAGGTCAAGGCCCCGGCAATGGCGAAGGATGAAGAGGCCAGGAGCTTGCGGAGGACCAGAGTCATCAATGTCCGCTGGCTGGCCGGCAGTGCCTGCAGGTTATCGCGTTGCAGATAGTTGGAAACCAGGTGATAGAGCCGGTCCTCACTTTCTTCCGGCGTGAACTCCTGGACCAGGGGCAGGCGTTGGGTGTATTTGATGTAGGGTAGGACCTGACGGCGCAGGGTACGATGACAGATCGGGCGCAGCCGGGCCTTCAGGGTATTGAAGACCTGCTTCTGGTTGAGATTGGCATACTGCTCGCGGAAGCTCTTCAGATCACCAAAGGTATGTTCATCAATGAAACTGACCAGGCCGAATAACTCCAGCAGGGAGTTCTGCAGCGGGGTGGCGGTGAGTAACAGCTTGTCTTTGCCGGCCAGAGCCCATTTAAGGGTATTAGCGATGACGTTGGACGGCTTATACACATTGCGCAGACGATGGGCCTCGTCGATGACCACCAGATCCCAGGGGACGGCATGTACATCCTCAGCCTTGTTCTTGGCAAAGTGATAAGAACAGATGACGATCTCGTCCCCCTCAAAGGGTCGGAACCTGCCTTGTTTGATGGCAGCATTGTAAAACTTGGACTCCAGAAGCCGACATGGCAGGAAGAACTTCTCGGTCAACTCCTGGTACCACTGTTTGCGCAAGCTGGAAGGGGTAATAACCAGGATGCGGCGTTGCCGCTCCGCCCATTTCTGGGAGAGCACCAGTCCGGCTTCAATGGTCTTCCCCAGACCGACTTCATCGGCCAGCAATGCCCCGGTTGAGAGGGGCGACGTGAAAGCAAATAGGGCTGCATCGACTTGATGTGGATTGAGATCGACCTGGGCGTCAACGAGGACGGCGGCAAGTTTTTCCACACTATCGGAAGGGCAGCGCCGGGTAAGCTCGTGGGCAATGAGTTTGCTTTGATAGTCGGTGAGACTCAAAATATCGGTAATTCCCAAATGTCACTTTCGCGTGTCTTAAGTTATTCCGGTATCATAACAAACAAAAAGGGTCAGAAATATTTTTATAACATTCAGAGTCAACATATTTCCAAAACATTTTGCCCCGTTAATTTAGGAACAAGTGCTCGGCAGAAGATAATTGTCTTGAATTTTCAGGCATGAAGGATTCCCACTAAAAGGAATACACCTGATAGTTATGCTGGTCAACAAAGAAAAAAAGACAAAACCAGGCCAGTTTAAAAGGAAGGGCATGGGAGTGGGAGAAGATGCGATATTAGAAATCGCCGGGCCGCAGGTCCCGGGCCGACTTGATCACCACCCCCTCCCCTGTCCGTTCTTCTTCCGCCCCTTCCTTGCTCTCCCGGGCCAGCAATTCATCCAGGCCCTTGTCCGATCTGATGGTAAAGCCCGCGTCCAATATCATCCGCAGGGTCTGCTCCCGGCTGTTGCCTTTTGTATTGAGGTAGCCGTCCATGAACAGGGAGTTGGCCGGATAGAGGCTGAGCGGCTCCAGGCTGCGCAAATGGGCCTCCCGGCCGGCCGCCACCCGGATCTCGGCATCAGGATTCACCAACCGGAACATGCAGAGGATGCGCAGACAGTACTCCGGGGTCAGGTTGCGGGGAATGCTCATGATATTGCCTTCAATGGGCAATAAAAAATTAACCGGTATCGAGCGGGCGTCCACCTCGCGGAGCGCCAGGGCAAGCTCGATCAGCTCCTCCGGGGTCTCGCCCATGCCGGCGATGATCCCGGAACAGACCTCCAGCCCCACCTGACGGGCCGCCAGCAGGGTATTGAGCCGGTCCGCATAGGTATGGGTGGTGCAGATCGATGCGTAGCGGGAACGGGCGGTGTTGAGATTGTGATTCAACCGGTCCAGGCCCGCCTGTTTCAAGAGCGCCGTTGCCTCTTTGTCCATGATCCCGGCCGATACGCAGACCTCCAGCGGATATTTAGTCTTAATCTCCCGGACCAGGGCGGCAATTTTTTCCACCCGTTTGCGGCTCGCGGACCGGCCGGCATAAACCATGCAATAGCGGTGGGCCCCGGCCTCATAGGCCTGTCCGGCCTCGGCCAGGATCTCATTGTCGCTCTTGGTCGGGTATTCGGCGATCTCGGCCTTGCTGTCCCGGGACTGGGCGCAGTAGTTGCAATCCTCGGGGCAGAGTCCGTTCTTGACATTGTTGAGAATATGGATGGTCACCTCGCGGCCGTGGAAATGTCTTCTTACTGTAAAGGCGGCATTGACCAGGGGCAGCAATTCCACCTCATTGCCGGTCAATACCTGCTGCAGGATCTTCTGATCAACAATCCCGTGGTTGATACCGGCGCGGGCCAGTTCTTGATACCACTCATGATTCATGATTCTTCTCCAAGGGATGCCCCGGCCCGGGAAAGCGCCTGCAAACGCTGCCGCAGCGGGGGATGGGAATAATGCAGCATCACATAAAAAGGGGCCGGGGTCAGATTGGCCAGGTTCTGTCCGGACAATTTCTTTAAGGCCGAGATCAGATCTTTTTCACCGCCCAGGGTCTTGGCGGCAAACCGGTCGGCCGCAAACTCATTGACCCGGGAAAGCTTGTTGAGCAGGGGCGTCAAGAGCAGCTCAACCGGCCCGAACAGCAGGCTGAAAAAGACCAGTCCGGTGTACACCGAGGGCCGGCTGACAAAAAAGGCGGCAAACAGTTCGTCGCGGGAGAGAAACAGCGAAAGTAAAAAGAACAGGATCCCGGCATGGAGAATGGCCAATACCATGGACTGGAGGATATGTTTTTTCTTGTAATGGCCGATCTCGTGGGCCAGGACCGCCACCAGCTCTTTGACGGTATGGTTTTTGATCAGGGTGTCGAACAGGGCGATCCGCCGGTTGCGGCCGAACCCGGTGAAAAAGGCGTTGCTCTTGCTGGAGCGGCGGGAGCCGTCCATGACAAAGATATTGGCCAGGGAAAAGTTCACCTGCCGGGCATAGTCGAGGATCGCGGTTCGCAGCTCACCGTCGGCCAGGGGGGTGAACCTGTTGAACCAGGGCATGATCCAGGTGGGGGCGATATACTGGATTACCAGGAGAAAGAGCGAAGTCGCCAGCCAGCAGTACAGCCAGGCCCCTGGTCCACCGTACTGGAACAGGGCCAGCACCAGGGCCAGCAACGCGCCGCCCAGCAGCAGGCTTAGAAAAACGGTTTTAAGGAGATCGGTCACAAAGGTCCGGACCGTGGAGCGGTTAAAGCCGTATTGTTCTTCGATCACAAAGGTGCGGTAACAGGAAAAGGGAATGGAGAGCAGGAATTTGCCAAGGGCCAGGATGGTGATGAAAAAGAGGCCGCTGACGATTGGCCCATTTCCCCAGCCCCGCACCAGGGAGTCGAGAAGTTCAAACCCGCCGGCAAACCAGAAGCCCACTAGAATCGCCAGATCGAAAACGCTGGCAACAAAACCGAACCTGGTCCGGACCCGGGTATACTCCTGGGACCGGCGGTACTCGGCCGGATCGTAGATATCCTCGCAGTCCCGGGGAGGTTCCGGGGAGAGGGCCCGCAGGTTCAGGAGCTCGGCCAGGGTCTCCAGGGCAAAGGCCCCGAGCAGGAGGAGCAGGACAAACAGACTGTATTCGTTCATGGGGTATTTTTTTATTTACTGTTTCTTCTTTTATTCGAAAGCGATAACTCCGGCGCCGCCAACGAGATACCGGAATCGGAACCGGTAATATTACTCTACCCTTCCTGTCTTTTCCAATTAATCCGCCGGTGCCGACATTTTTCCCTTGACCGATTGCTTTTTTTTTGCTCCTCCGGGGGACGAATCGGCTATTGATTGACAGACAGCTGTTTTTCTGCCAGAGTAATTTTGTAAATTGCTTGTCAGGCCGACCTGTTACCACCACACCTCCGGCCGGCCGAAAGTGTAGATTCCTACTATTTTCACATTTGCACCATTTCCATTGCAGAAGATCACACCGGTCCGTCTGCCGCCCCGGCCGACCCCGTCACCGGCAACCATCGGACAGAGGGAGGGGGATCAGTGAAAATATCAACCAAGATCTATCTCAGTTATCTGTTCCTGGCCATCCTGGTCGGCGTTACCCAGTTTGTCGAACAGCGGGCCTTCTCCTTTGCCAGAACCACCTTTAACAAAATTTCAACGGAAACAACGCCGATGCTGCGGGCCATCGAGGACTTCAGGGCCGCCGGGCTGTTGATGCTCTCCTCCACCGGTCAATACGTGATGCTCCGGACCGAGGATGACGGCAGCGTTGAGCCGGCCGCCGCAACTGATGCCGCGGCCCGGGAACAGGAGGAGTTCTTCCGGGCCGAGACCGGTCTCTTCAACAATGCGATAAAACGGATCAAGGCCCATATCCAGGCCAAGTCCACCCTCGGCCATACCCACATGATCGCCCGCAACGACCTGGGGCTGCTGCTGGAGAAAGGAAATCTCCTGCGTGACCGGTGCGAACGGTTGGTCCGGTTAAAAAAGAGCGGGGCCGCCACTGCCGCCACCCTGGAACTGCAGCAGGAACTGAGAAAGGCAAAGAGATCTTTCCTGGCCGCCACCGGCTCGACCCTGAAAAAGGAAACCGAGGTACTGGAACTCCACCGGCAGAACCTCTTCAATGCGATAAACAGGGCCCTGGACATTGTAAAAATCGCCGGTCTTGCCGCGCTCGGGCTGATCATCTTTTTCGGCCTGGCAATCACCCGGGCCGTTTCAACCCCCATTCGGGCCCTGATGAATTCGGTGGCTGAAATCGGCCGGGGACGGCTTGAGGCCAGGGCGCCGATCATCTCCCGGGACGAGATCGGCCAACTTGCCACTGCCTTTAACAAGATGGCCGGCGACCTGGCCGTGGCCCTTGACAAGGAAAAAAAGGCGATCCAGAAGGCCACCGCCGCCTCGGTGGCTGCCGAGCAGGAGCATAAACGGGCCACGGAGCTACAGGAGATTATCAAGATCCGGGACCAGGAGATAGCAAAACGCAAGGAGTATCAGAAAAAACTCGACCTGGCCGCCGAGATCATCGAGAACACCATCGAGGGAATCGTTCTCACCGACCCCGACGGGGTGATCGAACAGGTAAACCCCGGTTTCACCGCCATCACCGGTTATGGTCCGGCGGAGGTCCTGGGCCAGACCCCGCATATTCTCATGTCGGCCCATCATAAGCAGCGGTTCTATGAAGATATGTGGAACACCCTGCTTGCCCACGGCTCCTGGCGAGGCGAGATATGGAGCAAGCGCAAAAGCGGCGAGGTCTATCCGCAGTGGCTCTCGATCACCGTGCTTAAGGATCAGGAGGGCGAAACAACCCATTACGTGGGCCTGTTCCATGATATCTCCGAACTGAAAAAGAGCCAGCAACGGCTGGAATACATGGCCTATTACGACACCTTGACCGGGCTTCCCAACCGGACCTTGTTCAGCAACCGTCTTGAAAAGGCCTTTACCATGGCCAACCGCGGCCAGCAGATGATCGCGATCGTGTACCTGGACATCGATGATTTCAAGAATATCAACGATACCCTGGGACATAATATCGGCGATCTCTTTCTCCGGGAAGCGGCCCGGGTGCTGAACGGTTTCTGTCGCAACGAGGACACCGTGGCCCGGACCGGCGGTGATGATTTTCTCTTCATGTTCCAGGGGGTCAACGATATCGACGGGGCCGCAACGATCGTCAGAAGAATCCTGGCCGCCTTTGAGACCCCGTTTCAGGTCCAGAACCATGAACTGTTCGTCAGCGCCAGCGCCGGCATAACCGTTTACCCGGACGACGGCAAGGACGTGGAGACCCTGATCCGCAATGCGGACATGGCAATGTACGGCGCCAAGGAGGCGGGCAAGAAGGGCTTTTGTTTTTTTACCAGGAAAATGGACGAGACCCTCAAGCGGAGAATGATCCTGGAAAGATCACTGCGCAAGGCATTGGAGCAAGAAGAGTTCCGGGTCTATTACCAGCCCAAGCTGAGCGTGGCCGGCGGCCGGATCGAAGGGGCCGAGGCCCTGGTGCGCTGGCAGCGGTCCGACGGTTCCATTGTCTCGCCGCTGGACTTCATCCCCCTGGCCGAGCAGACCGGGCTGATCGTACCGCTTGGCCAGTGGGTGTTGCGGACCGCCTGCCGCCAGACCAGGGCCTGGCAGGAAGCAGGGTTTCCAATAAAGATAGCGGTCAACCTGTCGGCCCGTCAGTTTCAACAGAAAAATCTGATGGAAATGGTGGAGCAGGCCCTGGTCGAGTCCGGGCTGGCCCCGGTTGATCTTGAACTGGAGGTCACTGAAAGCATCTTGCTGGCCAGTCACGAGGAAGCGGTCGAGATCCTGTCCCGGCTGCGGGAAATGGGGGTCAGCGTGGCCATTGATGATTTCGGCACCGGTTATTCCTCGCTTTCCTATTTAAAGAAACTGCCCATTGACACCATCAAGATCGACCGGGCCTTTATCCGGGACATTCCCGGGGATACCGATGATGTCGCCATAACCAGGGCAATCCTGGCCATGTCCCACAGCCTGGGTCTGCGGGTGGTTGCCGAGGGGGTGGAGAGCAATGACCACCTGCTCTTTCTGCGGGAACACGGCTGCGAATCCATGCAGGGCTATCTGTTCAGCCCACCCGTGCCTGCTGCTGATTTTCTGGAGATTCTGCGGCAGAAAAAGCGACTCGTCCCGCCGACAGAGTGATATCGATTTATACGGCTTTCAGGTGTCAGGTGTCAGGTGTCAGGAAAAGATTAAATTCTAGCCACCGCCACCTGTTTTTTTCTGTCCTCTGTCTTCTCAGGCCCGTTCAATCATGGCCCGCATCACGTCACCGGTGTTCTCGGCGTGGTTGGCAATGGCGCCGATCCGTTCGGCCAGACCGACCATGTGCAGGACCACGATGGGGTCCGACACATGGGCGAATATGTTGAATTTCAACGAATCCTCCAGCTTGTCCGCCTCATGCTCGCATTTGTGGAGGTTGCGGATGAGGTCCTTGACGATCCGCTGCTGCCGCTCGCAATGGTTGTCAAAGTAAATGTGCGCCTCCCTGACCATGGCGCTTATTTCCTCGATCGGGGTGATAACCGCGTCGACCAGATCAAAAAAACCTTTTTTCAGATCATCGGACAGAACGGTATCGGGCCGATAGGACATCCAGTTCAAACAGTTCTCAACACAGTCAAGCACCTTGTCCTGCTCCTGGATATACAGGAAGAGCTGATACTTATCGACCTGCATCCGGGTCTTTTTGGAGATGATCCGGCGGATGGCGGTCTTTATCTCGTCCGCCTCGCTTTCCAGCCGGTCGACCTCGAACAGATACTCGTCAAACCGGTCGCATGATTCCGAAAAGAAGCACTCCACCGCCTGTTGAAAGGCCCAGGCACATTCCTTGACCTTTTCCGCATGGTTCTGAAAGGCATCAAAGGGAAGTGCGGCAAGTTGAGAAAAGAACATTAAGCGCATTCTGCTCTCCTGTTTTTTTGGGGTTCTGGTTATAAATCCGCACCGTCGTCAGTCACCGTTACCGTCCTCAACAACGGCTGCCGCCCCGGCCTCGGTCCCGAAATGGTCCCTGAAGATGTCGAGCAGGTTCTGGGTCTGGCCGGAAATCTTTTCGCAGTTCTCCAGCAGCCCGTAGTAGAGAATGCTCAGCCGGGTCTTGGATTCAGCGCCCTGGATCCGGTTGATCTGCTTCTTGTTACATTCCATCAGGTAGTCGCTCATCCGGCGGCGCTGGCTCTCAATATAATCATAATCCACCTTCTTGTTCTTCAGCAGCATGATGGCCGTATTTTCCAGCAGCCGGCTCACCGATACCCTGATCCGCTGCAGCTCTTCCTTCTGCGAGTCAAGCAGGCCGCTGTGATAGTTGATCACATGGGTGTATGAGCGCATGACGATATCGCGATGGCTCTCAGCGATCTCCTGCAGGGTGGCGATGGTGCGCGAATACTTGTGGGTGGACTCAACATCGTCCCTGTCCAACAGGTACAGGGTCTTGAAAATATTGGCGATGATGGTATTGGCGACCTGCTGGATCTTGCTCGACCGGTCCTTCATCTCCCGCAGCCGCTGCCGGTCCTCCTGAAAGACCGCGTCAAAACTTATCCGCAGGGTTTTACTCACCTCGTTCAGAAAATAGCCAACCTGCTCAAAGGAGGTATTGACCGCATAATCGGCATCAATGCCGTTTTTCAAGCTCAGGTTCTTAATAAGACCGGACTCTTCCTCCTGCTTGAGATGGTAGCGGAAACTTCGCATCACAACAAATGCCACCAGGGCGACCAGCCCGATAATTGCATACAGCTTGAGATACATGATCAACAGGGCAAAGAGGGCTGACACCGTAAAAGCGATAAAGGCGGTGCAGAACCAGCCGCCGACCACGGTTAGCACCCCGGTGACCCGGTATACCGCGCTCTCCCGGCCCCAGGCCTGGTCGGCAAGCGAGGTGCCCATGGCCACCATGAAGGTCACATAGGTTGTTGACAGGGGCAGTTTCATCGAGGTTGCGTAGGAGACAACCGCGCTGGCCACGATCAGGTTGACCGAGGCCCGGAGCAGATCAAAGGCCGGCTCCCGGCCGTCGTAGGTGGCCACCGGCCTGCTCCGGGAGGGATCAAGGCGATTGGCCATCCCCTTGCGCACGGCAGCGGGCATGACCCTGTTCACCAGGTCGGCAAAAGAGGTGAACATGCCGACAATCCCCCGGGACAGGACGGAAGAACCGAATTTTTCCACGCCCTCTTCCTGACGGCTGAGATCCACCGAGGTCCTGGTGACCGAACGCGCCTTTCTGGAGACCCAAAGGGTAATAATCATGATTATCCCGGCGGTCAGGAGTAGAAACGTATTGGAATGAACAGTTTTCTGCAGGGCCTCCATGGTGATGTGCAGCGGGTCGGAACTGGCGGCCGCCACCTTATATGCCTGCACCCCGGCCAGGGGCACGCCGATAAAATTGACCAGGTCATTGGCGGCAAAGGCCATGGCCAGGGCAAAGGTACCGATCAGGACGATGGGCTTCAGGACGTTGACCCGGGTAAAGATGGCGAGGGCCTGAAATATCAGCCCGAACAGCAGAAAATTTACCGCCATGATGGTCCAGGCGTTGTGCTTGATCCAGAACACGGTTTCAGGGGCGAGAAAGGAGGCGCCCTTGGCCCCCTTGATCAGGATGAAGTAGGTGATGATGGAAAGGGAAATTCCGCCCCAGAGGCCGCCGTATCGTTTCAGTCTCGGCATATAATCAAAGGTAAAAAGAAGCCGCGACAGAAACTGGGCAATGACCCCGCAGATAAAGGCAATGACCACGGAGAGCAGAATGCCGGTGATGATCGCCAGGGCCTTGCCGGTATTAATGTAGTTGACCAGTTCCTCGAAGCCGTTGCCAGCCGAATAGATCTTGAGCAGGGAGACGGCCACTGCGGCGCCCAGCAGCTCGAAGACGATGGACACGGTGGTGGAGGTGGGCAGGCCGAAGGTATTGAAGAGATCGAGCAGCAGGACATCGGTGAGCATCACCGCCACAAAAATGGCGAGCAGTTCGGGCATCATGAAAAGCTGGGGCTGGAAAATGCCTTTCCGGGCCACCTCCATCATGCCGCTGGAAAAGGTGACCCCGGCAAGCATCCCCAGGCTGGCAATAATCATTATCACGTTCCGGGGCGCCACCCTGGAACCGATCGACGAGTTCAAGAAGTTCACCGCATCGTTACTCACTCCCACAATCAGGTCGAAGATTGCGAGGGACACCAGGATAACGATGATAACCAAGTAAATTTCCATTCAAATTCCTGTTTTTGTTACATTGGTAATTTGCCTTGACCCGGTTGGCCAGGAACCTGTCCACAATAAAGTTGAGCCACTATAAATGATTTCCATAGCCAAAACATCATAATCTTGACAAACTTTTAACAATTATTATTTTTGCCCGAACCTGCTGCACGCGCAACGTTTTTTTCTTTAATAACGGTATGTTGTGTTTTTGGGATTGGGCGTTGCCGGCAGTTGCGGCCCCGGGAGGTGCCGCTGAAATCCGCTGTCACGGATTCGTGCAAGCAGGCCGGCGAATCCATAGTATGCCTATGTGAGCCGGCCTGATCGTGCGAAGATGGGGTGCTGGTGAATGGTTACAACGGCTAAAGGGCGCCGCCCCTGCCCCACAGCGGATCATTGCCGAACCGGTTGAGCCACCATTCCTCGTCGGACAGGTGCTTGTTCACCGCTTCCTCGGTAAAGGAGAAGCGATAGCCGGCACAGTAGGCGATGATCAGCGCATAGGCATCGTTGAGCCGGGCGCTCACCTCCAGACATCTCTGCCGCTCCTCCTGACACTGGTCCGGATGCCACTTTCTGATCAGTTTGCGGTAGCTGGTCCGGATCTCGTCAAGGGTCGCCTGTTCAGGCAGCTCGAGGAGCTTGCGCGCCCTGGTAATCTCCGCATAGGTGTTCTTTTTTTTCTTCATAACGGCTGGCCGTTGTTGCGGCCGCGGATCACCACAAAAGAACCCCGGTCATAACCCGGTTCCACCGGTTCCCTGGCGGTGATCTCGCTCATGTCGCTGAAAATTGTCTGGGTAAAACAAAAGTCCCTGAACCCGACCTGGCCCATGACCGCCACAATGGTCGCCACCGAATAAAAGGTGGCCTCTTTATAAAAAAGGCTTTTGTGGCGTTGTTTCTCATATTCCATGCCCAGCGGGCTTTCCTTGTTGACCAGGGCGACCAGGCAATACCCGTCCCGGGTCAGCACTCTCGACGCCTCAATGAATGTTTTGAGCAGATCATCGACAAAGCATACCGTGGTCACCATCAGGATATAGTCGCGGGTTGCGGTGCCAAGGGGCAGTTGTTCAGCCACCCCGCGGATCACCTGGATCCCGCGCGACTTGGCGACCTTGGCCATTTTCGCGGCCGGCTCGACCCCGGTTCCAACCCCCAGCGGCGCGGCGAACCGGCCGGTGCCTACCCCCACCTCCAGGCCGCGGCCGGTTTTGGGCAGCAACATTCCCACGGCCTTGAGTTCAGCCACATAGGCCCAGCGGTTGACCTCGAACCACTCCTCATACTGTTTGACATGTCTTTGAAATACAGCGGTTTTCGCCATGAGGATTCAGTGCCGGTAAACTCATAACAATAAAACAATCATTCCTTGCGAAGTCCGACTGGCGGCGCCAGGAGTTCGGCCCAGACAACCGCCCGGCGCAGCTGTTGCCGTTTGTTCAACCGGTTGGTCGCGCCAGCCACCGGGATGCGCTTTTGCCGCCGGCCCGGTCTTACCGCCCGTTCCCGGTCCAGCGGTAAATCCTGAAAACCAGGGTCTGGAAGAGGGACGGACCGGTCAGTGGAAACACCGGCAGATCCGGACGGCCCACTGTCCGGGGCCGGAGCTGCCCGTCTTTCCAGCAGGACCTTGCGGAACCGTTTGAGAATTGACCAGGCCGCCCATAAAAACAACAGGGTAACAATGCCTTCACCACTCATCGCTTTGACCTCGAATATAAATCGTTTAAACGTTTGAGCGTTTGGACTTATTCCTCATCCATGGTTGATTCCTGCTCGCCGATGCTGTCGCGCATCTTGGTGTCGGCAACGATATTCTTCATCTTATAATAGTCCATGATCCCCAGGTGCCCCTTGCGAAAGGCCTCGGCCATGGCCATGGGCACCTCGGCCTCGGCCGCCACCACCTTGGCCCGCATCTCCTCCACCCGGGCCTTCATCTCCTGCTCGACGGCAATGGCCATGGCCCTTCTTTCCTCGGCCTTGGCCTGGGCTATTTTCTTGTCCGCCTCGGCCCGGTCGGTCTCCAGCTCGGCGCCGATATTCTTGCCCACGTCCACGTCGGCGATATCAATGGAGAGAATCTCGTAGGCAGTGCCGGCGTCCAGCCCTTTTTCCAGGACCCGCTTGGAGATAGTGTCCGGGTTTTCCAGGACCTGCTTGTGTGAATCCGCCGAGCCGATGGTGGTGACGATCCCCTCCCCTACCCGGGCCAGGATGGTCTCTTCGCCGGCGCCACCCACCAGCCGTTCGATATTGGCCCGGACCGTGACCCGGGAGATCGCCTTGAGCTGGATGCCGTCCTTGGCCATGGCCGCCACCAGCGGCGTTTCAATGACCTTGGGGTTAACGCTCATCTGCACCGCCTCCAGCACGTTGCGGCCGGCCAGGTCAATGGCCGCGCCGCGGTTGAAGTCAAGCTCGATATTGGCCTTGTCCGCGGCAATCAGGGACTGCACCACCCGGAGCACATTGCCCCCGGCCAGAAAATGGGATTCAAGATCATTGGTCGATATATCCAGCCCGGCCTTGACCGCCATGATCTTGGACTCAACGATCAAGTTGGGCGGCACCTTGCGGAACCGCATGAAGATGATGTTCAGCAGTCCCACC
The DNA here is from genome assembly GCA_021647905.1 of Desulfobacterales bacterium. Classification (NCBI taxonomy): domain Bacteria; kingdom Pseudomonadati; phylum Thermodesulfobacteriota; class Desulfobacteria; order Desulfobacterales; species Desulfobacterales bacterium. Next base: position 17,187 of record JAKITW010000021.1, read on the forward strand.
CGGGCTCCGGAAACCAGGGCCTGGACCCACAGGGACAGGGAGGAGCCGATAAAAATAAACAGGGCGACAACCGCGGCGATCAGGATAAAAAAGGCGATGGTGCTAAAATTTGTCATGACGGGCTCCTTGTTAGGGTTGCATGCTGCGGACGATTATCTGGTTGCCGGTTACTGCAATCACCTTGATCGCACTGTCCCTGGCAATGAATTCACCGCGGCTGACCACATCCCGGCGCTGGCCGTCAATGAGCGCCACCCCGCCGGGTCGCAGGTGGGACAGCGCCTTGCCGGGGCGATTGAGCAGGTCGGCCAGGTCCGGGGACTGGGAGGTAACCCCTTTGCTTCGGGAGAGGCGGGTTCGAAGGGTTACCGGGGAACGGGCCAGGAGTTTCAGGCCGACAATGATCAACACCGGGATCAGGATCAGATCCAGGGTGAGAAAAACCGCGCCCATGGTCACCGACACCTTGTTGAACACCATGAACAACGAGTAACCGAACAGGCCCAGGGCAAAGATCGACAGAATCCCGCCCGAGGGGATGATGATCTCGGCAATCACCACCGCCACCCCGGCCAGCTGCAATAGAATCGACAGGGCCAGGATGTTCATTCTTCCTCCAGCGGCGCAACCACGATCCGGTTGCCGGTTATGGCCGTAACCCTGATCCGGCGGCCCTTTTCGAGAAACTCACCCTGGCTGACCACGTCATGCACCCAGCCGTTGATCTCGGCCTTGCCGGCCGGCCGGAGCGGGGTGGAGACCGTGCCGGTGCAGTTGACCGCCACCGGGCTGTCCGCCGCCGCCGTGACCCGGGCGTCTTCAAGGGTGGCGGCAAGATAGGGTCCGTCAACCAGCCGGCCCATTCTCGGTAACAGATAACGCAGAACCAGCAATGATGCCAGCAAGGCACAGATAAAGGAGATCAGCACCCGGAGAATATTGTTGACCAGGAGTTTACCCTGCCAGGGCATGGCAGGGTCTGGCAGGACAAAGTCCTGAAACGAGAGGACCATTCCCACCCCGATAAAGACGAACCCGGCGATCCCGGCCAGGCCGAAACCGGGAATTACAAAAACCTCGAAACCGAGCAGCACCAGCCCCAGGGCGATGATCAGCATCTCGGTATGGTCGGCCAGCCCAAGCAGGTACTGGTTGAAAAAAACCAGCCCCAGGCAGATTATGCCGACGAGCCCGGGGATGCCGAAACCCGGGGCCTTTAACTCGGTATAGAGCGCCGCCATGCCGATCATCAGCAGGACCGGGGCCATCCCGCCGATCAACCGGCCCAGTTTCTCGGACCAGGTCGGTTGCAGCCGTATCACCCGGCCGGGCGCGACCCCAAGGGCAATGAAAAGATCGTCAAGGGAAGAGACCGTTTTTCTGGAAAAGCCAAGCTCGGCCGCCTCGCGGTCATCCATGGTCAGCAGTTCTCCGGCCGCCACCACCGTTGTCTTCCGGTAGCCGCGATTCTCTTTCCTGCTGCTGAACTCCCCGTAATCCCGGGCATCGATATAACGTATTTCACCGTCTTCGCCCTCCAGCCGATAGACCTCCATATCCGCGCTGACCATGGCCTCGGCCAGTACCGGCGGGTAGCCGTTTCTCCTGGCCAGGGCCCGGAACTTGGCCCGGAGCGGCGACTGGAACTTTTCACCCATCATCTTGACGCCCTCGCTGGAATAGCTGATCGGGGCCACGTCGCCCAGGGTGGTGTGCGGGGCCATATAGAGATCGTTGCAGGCCAGGGCGATCAGGGCCCCGGCCGAAATCGCCTTGTCGGCGATAAAGGCCACGGTCCGGCCCCGGGGGTCGCGAAGCAGGGTGTTGACAATGGAAAGAGCCGCATCGACCCGGCCGCCGAAGGTGTCGATCTCCAGGATGAAAAGGGTGGCTGGCCTATTGTCCGCATCCCGGATCGCCCGGCGGATAAAGGCGGCCATCCCCGGATTCACCTCCCCGGACACCGGGATCAGGTAGACCGCGGATTCCAGGGGCTTATTGTCCGCGGCCCGGGATGAGGGGATGATCACGGCCAGGCAGCAGAGGGTGGCAAGAAAAAGGACTCGTATCATCAATGGACCTGTAAGAAACCTGATGAACTCGTAACAACCCGAAAGGCTTCAAATGCCACCCAATAAAATCAACAAGTTACAAGACGAATCACGTCCGTCGAGCGGGTTGTTGCGAGACCGACAAACCTGGTCGAGCCGGGATTATTCAGCGTCTGTCACCCGGTTGCCGTTGTTGTCCCGGGCCAATAGTACCGGCACGGTGCGGGAGTCGACCAGGTCGGCGATAAAGCTGCCCACCACCACCTTACTCTTTATCCGGACCGGGATCTTGGCCGCATCGGCGGTGACCCAGATCTTGAGCTTGGCGTCCTTGCTCTTTTCAAACACCCCGCCCACATGTTTCAGGTCCGGCTCAATGAGAAAGGTGTCGTATTCACGGCCGGCAACCGTGATCGTTTCCCGTTTTCGCACCCAGACGATCCCGATCACGTTTTTGTTGCCGTCGCTGATCGGCCGGGAGATCTCCATGCCCTCGCGAAGATCCAGGCTGCGCACGTAATAGAAACCGGACATGGGGTCAAAGGAGCCCTCCATCAGGGGTGAGGTCCGGTGGTCCTTGTCAAAGTTCGAATAGCGGGCCACCTTTTCGCTCCAGTCAAAAAAGACCTTGATATCTCTTCTTGCCCGGCCCTCCTGCTGGTCCTTTTTATAGAACAGCGAGTGGGTCATATCGATGTTGACAATGGAATCGACCTTGTCGCGCACCTTGTAAAAAAGATCCAGGACCTTGTTCGAGGTGGCGGTCATTCGAAAATGATGGGCGGGCTGGCCCTGAAAGGATGCCCCGGGCAGCACCTCGAGTACCGCCGTGCCGGCCGGCACCATCTGCCAGCGAAGCTGATAGGTAAGCCTTTCCCCGGCAAGAAAGGGGACCTGCCGGCCGCTTGCCCCGGCCGGAGCGACGGCGGGGAGGAGCAGGAGAGCGCCGGCCAGAACGGAGACAACCAGAATGACCCAGTCCCGGCCCGGCCGGGTCGCACCTTGCCGCGGCCCGGCAAGGTGATTTATTTGATCCGCTATCAGCATAAACAACCCGCTTGTTCCCCGCGGCCGACAGGCGGGCCTTTATCCGGGAATTCATATTATTTCACAATCATTCTGATTTACCCGCCTTTGCCGGCCCTGTCAACAGAAACGGATGATACGGGCAATGGGTGAACCGTACAATGCCGGGACCGGTATCAGGTTCCAGGACAAGCTGCCGCCACTGCCCACGGTCCCCTGTTTTTCCCGTCCCCTCTCTTCTGTCCTCAGGCATTCATCCCACCACCCAGACGGTGAAACCCTTACTTTCCCGGACCACGGCGTTGGAGATGGAACCGAACAGAAACTCCTCGGCCTTGCTCACCCCGCGCTTACCCACCACCACCGTGTCAAACCCTCCCTCCTCCTGCATCTTGATGATTGTCCGGCTGGGTGGTTCGGCCGCGCTCTGCCGGCAGATGGTGGTGATCCGCTCCGCGGGAATGGCAAAGCCGGCCAGCTTTTCCCTTGCCCGGGCAAAGATTTTTTCCGCTGCCGCTTCCTTTTCCCGGATATATTCGGCCAGGGTGTGGCCCTGCTGAAAATAATAGGGCGGCGGCTCAGGGTAGACGTTAAACAGGCAGATGGTGAATCCCTCGGTACTGCCCACGATTTGGCCGACGTAGTCCACCGCCCGCATGGATATCTCATTGTCGTCCACGGCAATGAGAAATTTTTTCCCGGTATCCATCTGATTGCCCTCAAATTTTCTTTACCCGTCTTGCATTCACAAGCCCTTGCTCTGTTTCGCTCCGAACCAGCATGGCTGGACCGGATTTCAGGCCCCAGCCACAACGAAACAATGAAAGTCGCCCCGGACGAAGCTCCGGGTCCGGGGCGACTTTCATATAAACCTGGCGAGAAATGCGGATCAGGTATCAACGATGTAGCATTGATCCCATTTTTCCACCAGCTTGACCAACTGCACCATGGTCTGCTGGGTGGGAGTGGCCACCCGCTGTTCGGTCCCATATGCACAGAGCATCCCGTTCAAGGCATCCACCTCGGTGCGCTTGCGGTTGACCACGTCCTGGAGCATGGAGGACATGTTGGCGGCGGTCCGGTTGCAGATATCAAAGAGCAGTTCATAGAGATCCTGCCGGATATCGATATCGCAGGCCTCGGCCACGGCCCGGCCCTCGTCCACCAGCCGTTTCATCAGGGTGATGGACTCCATGTTCTGGAGAAGCATCCCGTTTCTCATCCGCAACACGGCGGAAACACTGTTGATGGCCGAATATACGATCACCTTGCACCAGAGCTTCTCCTTAACCTCCCGGGTCACCTCGGTGGGGATCCCGCTCCGGGTCAGGACCTGGCTCAGCCGCTCGATCCGGGGAGTGGGCTGACCGGTCAACTCGCCGATCAGGGTGTCGCCCAGGCCGCTGTGTTTGACCCGGCCGGGGCCCAGGCCGATGCCGGCCATGAAGGTAAAGCCGCCGATGATATTATCGCGGCCCACCACCTTTTCCATGATCTCCAGGTTGCCGAGCCCGGTCTGCAGGCTCAGGACCGGCGAATCCTCGGCAACCAGGTGGGCGACCCCCTTTACCGCGGCCCGGGTATCAAAGGATTTTACCGCCAGGATCACAAGATCGCACTGCTTGATCTCCTGACCGTTGTTCACCGCCCGGGCCGGGACACGGGTCATGGCACCGGGGTCTTCCACCCCGATATCCATGATCTCGATACCGTTCCGGTTGATCGCCTCAACAACGTCCTCGCGTGTTTCCACGAACCAGACCCGGTGACCGCCCCGGCTGAGCAGGGCCCCGAACACCCGGCCGATGGCGCCTGCGCCGACAATGACTATCTCCATGGCCCTCTCCTGTTTCACGGTTTTTCAGATCCACCCCTGGTAATCGGATTACAACACTTGGGCCTGCTTGTCAATCAATGGCCCCGCCTTTGCGCCAGGGGTCCCGGCGGGCCGGCCCGTTTCCGCGTGCTGGTTGCAGCCGGAACGTAAGCGATCACAGGCCTGGAGTTTACCGGGTTGCCGGCGCCTTACCCTGTGATTGATTACGCTGGAACTTATTGTCACCGCCCCGGGCCGGGCCGGCCGGTTGTCTCCCCGGTCAATCCACTTGCCGTAGCCGGTTCGCCCTGGTATGTTTGGCAATCTCCGTAACCGGACATCGGGCCGGACCATAACTTTTGGACCGCAGCCACAATCAATAATAAAAATCTCTCCGGACAACGATCTTGGTCTGGAACGATTTTACATATAAACCTGTTACCCCTGTCCGCCGACGCCACTCGACAAACATGGCCGCCTATATCCTGAAACGCATCCTGTTGATGATCCCCACCCTGTTCGGGATCATGCTGATCACCTTTATGGTGACCCAGTTCGTGCCCGGCGGTCCGGTGGAGCGGATGATGGCTGAAATCGAGGGCCATGGCGCCAAGACCGCCCTGGGCGCCACCGGCGAGGTCCGGGCCGGCACCACCAGTGGTCTCTACCAGGGCAGACAGGGACTGGACCAGCAACGGATAGAGCAACTTAAAAAACTCTACGGCTTTGACAAGCCGCCGCTGGAACGGTTCCTGATCATGATGAAGAACTACCTGGTCTTTGATTTCGGCACCAGTTATTACCACCACCAGAGCGTGGTCCAACTGGTGATCTCCAAGCTGCCGGTGTCCATGTCCCTGGGACTCTGGTCCTTTCTGATCGTCTACCTCACCTGCATTCCGCTGGGCATCTCCAAGGCGGTACACCACGGCGACCGGTTCGATGTCATCTCCAGCAGCGTGATCCTGGTCGGCTACGCTATCCCCGGTTTTGTCCTGGCCATCCTGATGATCGTCCTGTTCGGCGGCGGCAGCTTCTGGAGTATTTTCCCGCTCCGGGGCCTGGTCTCCGACAACTGGTCCGAGATGAGCCTCATCGCAAAGATTCTCGACTATCTTTGGCACATGGTCCTGCCGGTCACCGCCAGCACCGTGGGCAGCCTGGCGGTGATGACCCTGCTGACCAAGAACAGTTTTCTGGAGGAGATCCGCAAGCAGTACGTGCTCACCGCCCGGGCCAAGGGGTTGGGGGAAAACCAGGTCCTCTACCGCCATGTGTTCCGCAATGCGATCATCCCGATCATCACCGGCTTTCCCGGTTCCTTTATCACCGCCTTTTTCACCGGCAGCCTGCTGATCGAGACCATCTTCTCGCTGGACGGGATGGGGCTGCTGGCCTACCAGTCGGTAATGAACCGTGACTACCCGGTGGTGCTGGGCACCCTTTATTTCTTTACGATCATCGGTCTGATCTCCCGCCTGCTTTCGGATCTGAGCTATGTGCTGGTGGATCCGCGGATCACCTTTGAGAGCGTGGAGCAGAAATGAGCCGCCGCCCGGGAACAGGCCTGGCCCGGCGACGCTGGCGGCGGTTTAAAAGCAACCGCCGGGGCTTCTACAGCCTGGTTCTTTTTTCCATCCTTTTTATCCTCGGCATGAACGCCGAGTTGATCAGCAACGACAAACCCTTTCTGCTCTGCTATCAGGATTCTTTTTACTATCCGGTCTTCAAGTCCTATCCCGAGACCCTGTTTGGCGGAGATTTTGATACTGAGACCGATTACCGCGATCCTTATATCCTGGAAAAGCTCACCACCAACGGCAACTGGGTCCTTTTCCCGATCAATCCCCACTCCTACAACTCCATCAACCAGGCGATAGAGGGACCAGTGCCCTCGCCGCCCACCCGGGCCAACTATCTCGGCACCGATGACCGCGGCCGGGACGTGCTGGCCCGGCTCATTTACGGGTTTCGACTGTCAGTGCTGTTCGGCTTCTGCCTGACCCTGGTGGGTACCGGACTGGGGATCATTGCCGGCGCGGTGCAGGGCTATTTCGGCGGCAAGACCGATCTTTTTTTTCAACGCTTCATCGAGATCTGGAGCGCCATGCCTGAACTCTATCTGCTGATTATCTTTGCCTCGATTTTCAAGCCCAGCGTCCTGCTGCTGATCATCCTGCTGTCCATGTTCGGCTGGATGGGGCTTTCCGACTATGTGCGGGCCGAGTTCCTCAAGGGCCGCAACATGGACTACGTCACTGCGGCCAAGGCCCTGGGGGTGGGCAACCTGACCATCATGTTCCGCCACCTGCTGCCCAACGGCATGACCCCGGTGATCACCTTTCTGCCCTTTCGGATGTCCGGCGCGATCCTGGCCCTGACCAGCCTCGATTTTCTGGGCCTCGGGGTGCCGCCCTCCACCCCGAGCCTGGGCGAACTGCTGGCCCAGGGCAAGAGCAATATCGAGGCCTGGTGGCTGTCGCTCTCCACCTTTGTGGTGCTGGTGGGCACCCTTGTCTTGCTGGTCTTTATCGGCGAGGCCCTGCGTGAAACCTTTGATCCCCGCCAATCCCTGGTCGCAAAGAAAAAATGATGAACTTGCTGGAACTCAAGGAGCTTTCGCTGACCATCCACACCGAGACCGGCCCGGAACAGGTGCTTGATTCGGTGTCCCTGACCGTTGCCCCGGGCCAGACCGTGGCCCTGGTGGGTGAGTCCGGCTCCGGCAAGTCGGTAACCGCCTTGTCGATCCTGAGACTCCTGGAACGGACCGCCACGGTGAGCATGCGCGGGGAGATTCTGTTCGAGGAGCAGGACCTCCTGACCAGCAGCGAGGAACAGGTCCGCAGGCTGCGCGGCAACCGGATAGCGATGATCTTCCAGGAGCCGATGACCTCGCTCAACCCGGTCTACACCATCGGCGCCCAGGTAATGGAATCCCTGATTCTCCACCAGGGACTTGCCAGACAGGAGGCCCGGGACAAGGCGATCAACCTGCTGGCCCGGACCGGGATTCCGGACCCGGAACAACGGCTGGCCAGCTATCCCCATCAACTCTCCGGCGGGCAACGGCAGCGGGTGATGATCGCCATGGCCCTGGCCTGCCGGCCGGCCCTGTTGATCGCCGATGAGCCGACCACCGCGCTGGACGTCACCATCCAGGCCCAGATCCTGGCCCTGATCAAGGACCTGCAACGGGAAATGGGCATGGCCGTACTCCTGATTACCCATGATCTCAACATGGTGCGCAAGATTGCCGGCCAGGTTCACATCATGCGCCAGGGCCGGATAGTCGAGCAGGGAGATACCGAACAGATCTTTACCAACCCGGTCGATTCCTACACCCGACATCTGCTGGCCAGCGTGCCCAGGGGCTTCCCGGAGCCAAGACCCCGGGGAGCCCCCCTGCTCACAATTAAGGACATGCGCTGTCATTTTCCGATCAAGGCCGGGTTCTTTAAAAAAACCGTGGGCCTGATCAAGGCGGTGGACGGGATCTCGCTCACCATCCGCCAGGGATCCACCTATGGGGTGGTGGGCGAATCTGGCTCGGGCAAGTCCACTCTGGGGATGTGTCTGTTGCGACTCACCGGCTGCCAGGGCCGGATCCGTTACATGCGGGAGAACGGGGAAATCGATCTGCTCGCCCTTGACATCGCCGGGATGAGGCCCCTGCGCAAGGAGTTGCAGGTGGTGTTCCAGGATCCTTTTTCCTCGCTCTCGCCCCGGTTGACCGTTGAGGAGATCATCAACGAGGGGCTCAAGGTGCATGGAATCGGCAGAGATAAAAGAAAACAGCGGCAACTGGTGGAACAGAGTCTGCTGGAGGTGGGGCTTGTTCCGGAGATGGCGGACCGCTATCCCCATGAATTCTCCGGGGGCCAGCGGCAGCGAATCGCCATTGCCCGGGCCGTGGCCCTGAAACCGCGGTTTCTGGTGCTGGACGAGCCCACCAGCGCCCTGGACATGACCATCCAGGCCCAGATCATCGAGCTGCTCAAGGACCTCCAGACAAGACTCGGAATGACCTATCTGTTCATCTCCCATGACCTGCGGATAATCCGGGCCCTGTGTGACGAGGTGGCGGTGATGAAGGAAGGGCTGATCGTGGAATCAGGACCGGCCGGCGAAATCTTCCGCAACCCCACCCATCCCTATACCCGCAAACTCTTTGCCGCGGCCTTTGGGCTGGAAACGGATGAGCCGGGAACTGGAGAAACAACCAGCATGGCCGGCCAATATGGTCCAGCCACAACAAAAGAATGAAAGATCTCCCCGCCATGGCGAGCGCGGCGCTTTGTGGCGACTTTCAGAGAACCTGTCCCCTGACAACGAGTAAGCGTTCACCAGCACCTCATCTTCACCCATTTGGGCCTGCTCGAATAGCACCAGTATGCTTCGCTGTCCCAAATGAACGAATCTAAGCCACTGGTAAACGCTTACGGGCATGAGGTTACCGTAAATCCGTACCCCCGGTGAACGGTTACGACAACGATAAATTGCAGCCCGGTTTAACGGCCGAACAGTTTCTCCAGTGTTCCGCCGATCTCTCCGGCATCCCCGTCCAGGGGGGCGCCGCTGTTTTTTATCGCACCCTTGTCCCTGTCTCCGGGTTTGGCGGCAGCGCCTTTTTCAACCTTTGCCAGTGCCGTCAGGCAGGGATTTTCGTCAGTTTCGTCCTTGCCGGCCAGGACCGCGGCAATACCCACCGGCCCGAACAGGGCGATACCGCCCGCTGCCTTGCCGATGGCCAGCGCGGTCTGGCCCGGATCAATGACCAGGGCCGGCCTGGCCAGGGTGCCGCCCAGCTTGAAGGATCTGGCCAACTCAGCGAGATTGAGATTGAAACCGGCCACCCCTTTCTTGGGCAAAGGCTTAAGCGCCAGGCTCAGTCCCTCGGTCTTCAGGTTGATCCTGCCGTCCCCGATAACGCTCATCCGCGGGGTGTCAAGGAGCAGGGCCGTGGACCGGGCCAGGCCGTTCTTGACTGCAAAACCGCTGACAAAACAGTTGGCCTCGGTGTAGTCGGATTTCTCTGCAAGCGGATTGATCATCCGTGTCAGGGAGCCGGCCAGGTCAACGCCGATGCGACCAAGCTGTTTGTTATTAATCCTGCCCTTGCCCATCACCAACCTGGTCCTGCCGTCAAGGCTTGCCATCAGCGCGGCCACCGAACCGCCGCTGCCGGCCAGATCGGCCTCGATATCCAGCTTGCCCGCAACCATTTCCCTGGCCCCGATCTCCTTGAGCAAACGGTCCAGATCGAGCTTTTCGATTTTAAAGGCAGCGGCCAGCACCGCCTTGTTGCCCTGTTCACGCAAGGCAAGCCGGCCGGTCATCGAGCCGCCGGCGATCTTGGCGGTCATGGGGTCCAGTTTGAGACGGCCGTCTTTCAAGATGATCCTGACGGAAAGATCGTCCACCATTGCCCGACGCAGGACCAGGCGACCGATTTTGACGATAGCGGTGAGATCCGCGGCCTTTAAGCCGGCCAGTTTTAACGGGGTATCAGGAAAGACCTTTTTCTCTTTTTCCGTGGCCGCGACTTCGGCCTTTTCTTCTGCCGGCTGCAGGGGGCGCAAGTCGAGCCTGTTCGAGGTCAGATCGGCGGTGAGCCGGGGCCGGGGACCGCCCAGGGCAACCGATGCACTGCCCTTGAGATCGGATTCACCAAGGCGGACCTCCAGACCGGTTATGGCAAGGGAACCGGCCGGATTACCGCCAAGGCCGGCCGACAGTGCGACCGGGCCGACATCAGGTATCCCTTTTATTCCGGCCAGACCGGCAAGCCGGCCCAGGGACGGCGAATCAAGGGAAACCGCCAGGTCAAGTTCCAGCCCCTTTTCGGCCAGGGCCATGGTTCCGGCCGCCTTGATGGTGGAACCGGCAGCAGTCACGGTCAGGTCCAGGGGCCAGGGTTCGGCCCTTGCCAGCAGGGCATCGAGCCCGGCAACGGTTCCATTGACACTAAAAGCGTTCCGGTTATAGCTCCCGTTCAGATCCAGGGCCAGCCGGTCCTGTGGTGCCGGGGCAATGGTCATATCATCCAGCAAAAGCGTGTAGGTTTTACCGGTCCGGCCGTCCAGATAGGTAACCCGGCCGTTCTTGATCCGCACATTCTCGAGCCGGATCCCCGGCCCGGCGCCCCCTTTCTTGTCCGGCGCAGTCTCTTTTTTCCTGGCGCTGAAAACCCAGTTGCCCTGGCCCTGCTTGTCGGTCTCAAGCAGGATATCCGGCTCGATCAGGATAAACTCCCGAACAACGATGTTTCGTGACAGCAGGGGCAGAAGGGCGACCTTGACCTGCAGTTTTTTGAGGCTAACCAGCTCCGGCCGCGAACCCCAGGCCGCGTTTTCAAAACCAACATCATCAACCACCAGGCTGGGGGTCAAGCCAAGCCGCAGACGGACCGGACCGGCAATGGTAAGGGTCCGGCCGGTGGCAACGGCGACCTGTTCCTCGAGTACCGGTTTGAGGTTGGCGTAGTCATAGGTGGAAATAAAGATGAAGACCGCCCCGGCCAGGACGACCAGAAAAACAACCGGAATCCCAACAGCCTTTTTCCATCCCATAATTCCTCCTCCCGCTCTCCCCTGCCGGACCATACGCCCTTTATCAGGAAAGGGCATAGAAGCGCGGCAAACCTGGAAGCTCGCTGTGCTGTGTTATGATAACCGTCTATTACTCACGGTCCGGTTCATCCGCTTCTTCGGATCATTCCCCAGTTCCAGGCAAGCACCGGGGTTTTGTTCGATAAAGCAAATATTTGAAACTCCATCTCGGGAAGGCTGAGGATCGCGCAGGTATGGTTGAACTTCGTGCTTCCCGGATTGATCACCAGAACATTGCCCAACTGTTCGGCAAAAACCTGGTGGGTATGGCCAACCACCAGTACATCGAATTCAGATCCTTCCAGTTCATCGGTCCATCGCTCTTTCCGGCTTGTCAGGAGCTGTGCATGTTCATCCAACAGGGTGATTCCCTCCATGAGTGACTGTGGAGGACTTGCATGAACCAGGTAGACACGCTTCCCTTTGAGGGTTACTTCCAGCCATAAAGGCAGTTTCTCGAAAAATGTAACAACCCGCGCTGATTTCCGGTCAGCAGGGCGGTTCAGATACCAGAGATCATGGTTACCCGGAATCGTTTCACATCCACTCCCAATAAGCAGGTCAACGGTTTGCTCCAGCTCCGTCCCGTAGCCGGCAATGTCTCCACCACAGAGAACACGATCCACCCCCTGCCTCTGAAAAACAGCCAGGGCTTCCCGCACGGGACCTGCCGTGGCATGCAGATCACTGATTAAGCCGATTTTCATGGACACGGTTCATTGGCCAGTCTTATGGCGCAGCAGTGAAAAAATCGTCTATCCGATTGTCCGGCTGGAGGGGCAGACCCTCGAAATTATCAATGTCAACGCCGGGGCCGGAACCACCAGGGCCCTGTTTTTTTATAATCGTGCGGTTACCGGCTCAGAGCGACTCTGATTCTTCACGGAAATGGGAAGGGAACTGATATTTTTTATTGGTAAACAGTTCGACACAGGCGTCCACTGCGGCGGGCTCGTAGCAGGTGCCGCGTTTTGCGCTGATCTCCCTTAAGGCATGTTCCACCCCCAACGCCGGACGGTATGGCCGGTGGGAGGACATCGCCTCCACCACGTCGGCCACGGCGAGAATCCTTGCCTTGAGCAGAATCCGGCCGTTTTTGAGTCCATGGGGATAGCCGCTGCCATCGAGCCGTTCATGGTGCTGGAGTACGATTTCGGCAAGCGGCCAGGGGAACTCGATTCCCTTCAGGATATCATAGCCCACGGCAGGGTGCGGTTGCAGGATCCCGAACTCAGCCTCGGAGAGCCGGCCCGGATGGCAGAGGATACCGGACGGCACCCGTATCTTGCCGATGTCATGGATGACTCCGGCCATGTAGACCCCTTCGACCTTTTCCCGGGACAGCCCCATTTCCCTGGCAATGGCCGCGGCCAGATCGGCCACTCTCCGCTGGTGCCCGGAGGTATAGGGGTCGCGCATCTCAACGGTCAGGGCCATGGCCTCAACCGCCCCGTTCATCGCCTTGGACAGTTGCCGGGTTCGCTCCACGACCCGCAGCTCAAGCTCTTCATGGACCCTTTTCAGTTCCTCCTCGGCCTGCCGGCGCTTGGTGATATCCCTGACCATCAGGAAGAAACCGACCAGGCGCTCCTGTTTGTCCCAGATGCCGGAGGCCCTGGCGCTGATACTCTGCCGCTTGTCGCCCTGACAGCGTTCGATGAGAAATGCCTCCCGGCCGCCCTTGCCGATGCTGTTGAGCACAAACTTTACCTGAGTCAACAGCGTTTCGTCGTTCTGGTGGACAGCCCCGATATCCAGGCCCAGGACCGCATCCTTGCCTACCCCGAAGATATGTTCGGCGCCGGGATTGAAATAAACGACCCGATGGTTGAGGTTAATGGCGATTATCCCGTAATCGATTGCCGAGTGGAGGATATTGTCGAGATAGGCTGTCTTTTCGGCAAGATCCCGGGTGGTGCTCTGGATAACGCTGTCCTTTTCCCGGATGATCTCGCTCAAGGCCTGGATATACTTGCCCTCAAGACCCTTGACGATATCAGACTGGGTGGTCAGCCCCTCGATCCGGCCCTTGCTGTCAATCACCACCAGGCGACGCAGCTTTTTTTCCTTCATGATCGCAACGGCCGTGGACAGGGAGGTGTCGCCATGGACCGTTTCCAGGGAGTCGCTCATTACCTCGGCCACCGTGAGGCGGGAGAGATCGGGGTGCTCGATGAGCAGATGGGAGGCATCGCGTTCGGTAATAATGCCCAGTGGTTGACGGCCATCCGTCACCACGATACAACTCATCGATTTTCTGGACATTTCGATCAGGGCCTTTCTGAGTCCCGCATCCCGGTTTACAGTGAAAACAACCCTGGTCATCACCTGGGACACCCGCTTGATGACCACGAACGACTCGTAGGTCAGGTGCTCGACGATATTGGACAGGGTAACGACCCCGACCGGGCGTTGATCCCCGTCCGCCACCACCAGATGGCGCATTCCCTGGGTGGAGAGCAGGTTGTAGGCCCCGAAGATGTCCATGTCCGCCGGGGCCGTAACCACCGGGGAACTCATCATCTCCCGTACCGGGCCGTCGTGAAACCGGTCCCATTCAGCGGCAACCAACTTGACAATGTTTCGCTCGGTAACAATGCCCACCGGCCGGTCCTGGTCCAGCACCACCACACAGCTGATGTTGTTGCGGGTCATCAACCCCATGGTTTCGGAAATCAAGGTGCCGGGCGAGACCCCGACAATGTCGGGAGTTAAAATATCCGCCAGTTTCTGTTTCTCCATTTTCTGACCTCGAGCACTGGTGAACGCTTTCAGGGACAGGCCCTGTCCTTTAAATCTCCCTGTTGTCACTCCATATAAGCCCAGCCGGAGACACCGGGCCGGGGTGTTGTTACTTCCAGTTACGGATCAGTTCAATAAAGGTTCTGGCCCCGATACCGGAAGGTCCTTTCGGTATATATGACTTTTCGGTAAAATTCCAGGCCGTGCCGGCAATGTCGAGATGGACCCAGGGGATATCGTTGACAAATTCCTGGAGAAATACGGCCGCGGTAATGGTGCCGCCGGCCCGGTTGCCCACGTTCTTGATGTCAGCCACCTCTGATTTTATCTGCTTGCGATACTCGGGACCCAGGGGCAGCCGCCAGACCGGTTCGCCGCTGCGCCCGGCAGCATCAGCCACCCGGGCGGCAAGATCGTCGTCATTGGCCAGCATCCCGGTCCGGTGATGCCCCAGGCCGATAACCACCGCGCCGGTCAGGGTGGCGATATCGATCACTGCCGCGGGTTTGAACTTTTCGATGGCATAGGCCAGGGCATCGGCCAGTATCAACCGTCCTTCGGCATCGGTATTGACCACCTCAACGGTTTTACCGTTGTAAACAGTGATGATGTCTCCTGGTTTAAGGGCCGCCGGGCCGGGCAGATTCTCGGTGGCCGGAACCACGGCCACCACGTTGACTTTTCCGGGCTTTTCCGCGGCCACCGCCTGCATGGCCGCCAGGACCGCGGCGCCGCCGCACATATCATACTTCATCTCTTCCATCTTGGCCGAGGGCTTGATGCTGATCCCGCCGGAATCAAAGGTAAGCCCCTTGCCCACCAGGAGCAGGGTCGGCGCTTTTTTCGATACCCGGTATTCAACGATCACCAGGGCCGGCGGCCGGGCCGAACCGCTGTTGACCCCGAGAATCCCGCCCATGCCCATTTTTTTCATCTCGTTCTTGCCCAGCACCGTGCAGACCAGGCTCCCGTCCCGGGCCAGCATCTCGCCGAACTCGGCAAAACTGGCCGGGGTCCAGACGTTTCCCGGTTCATTGGCCATGTCCCGGGCCGCGCAGCCGGCGGCCGCGGCTGCCGCGCCTCTCTTTATTCCCCTGGCCGTTGCAGCCCCGGTCGCACTGCTCAACAGTATGCTCTCAATCCTGCCCGGCGCCTCATCCTCCGGTTCAACGGTCATATATTTGCGGAATTGATAGGCGCCCAGCAAGAGCCCCTCGGTAAGACATTCAGCCATTTCGGCTGGATCAAAATCGAGCCGGCCGGGCAGGACCGCCATCATCTTTGTCGCCCTGGTCTTCTGGCCGGCGGCCGCTGCCGTACCGCCGGCCAGCCGGAAAAGCTCCCGGTCAAGTGGTTCCCGGCCCAGCCCCACCACCAGCAATCGATTCGCCTTGACCCCCTGTTGCGGATAGACCAACAGGGTCTGGCCGGCCTTGGCCGTGAAATCACCGCTCCGATAGGCCCGGTCGATAACCGGGTCCAGCACGGGATTGCCGCATACAGGTATGTTGTTCTCGGCCGGCCGGCGGACAAAATAGACCAGCAGGTCGCCGCTGAATGTTTCCGGCCTCCGTTGTGACGCTTTGATCATTCCATGCTCCTTTTTTCTTTGGACTTTCCCGGCTATTGACTAAGGTATTGCAATCGAAAAAACTCGTTTGCCGGTAAAATTGATGAACTCGTAACAACCCGAAAGGCTTCAAATGCCACCCAATAGAATCAACAAGTTACAAGACGAATCACGTCCGTCGAGCGGGTTGTTGCGAGACCGACAAAATTGTCAACCCGTGTAACCCCGTTATAATAACACCGGTATTTTTTACCATAAATCCATGGTTGCGGAAAAAAAATTTACCGCTGCCAGGGCAAGTCATCAGACCCAAGATCACAAGGAGGCCGCCGGTCGTGTACTTCCAGCTTTATCTCTCCGTCTTTCTCGCTGTTTCCGTCTCAGCGCTGTGCAGCATCTTCGAGGCCACCCTTTATTCACTGTCCGTCTCCCAGATCGAGGTGCTGGACCAGTCCGGCAAGAAGTCCGGCGCAATTCTCAAGAAACTGAAAAAAGACATCCATCGGCCGATCACCGCCATTCTCACCCTGAACACCATTGCCAACACCATGGGCGCGGCCGTGGCCGGGGCCTCCTTTATCGCGGCCTTCGGAGACCATTATCTCGGCCTCTTTTCCGCTGTTTTCACCCTGTTCATTCTGCTCTTCTCCGAGATCCTGCCCAAGACCGTCGGGGTGGCCTATGCCCGGGAACTGGCCCCGTGGGTCGCCGCGCCCATCCAGTGGATGATCAGGATTCTCGCCCCGGTCGTCTGGCTCTGCCGGGCAGTGACCCGCCTGATCCCGAAACGGAAAAAGGAACACTCGGTCTCCCAGGAGGAAATCCTGGCCATCGCGGTCCTCAGCCGCGAGTCCGGAGTGATCGACCCGGAACAGGAAAAGGTAATCGCCAATATCCTGAAACTCAGGAACAAGATCGTCCGCCAGGTGATGACCCCGCGCACGGTAACCTTTTCCCTGAGCGAACACCTGACCGTGGCCGAGGCCCGGGAGATGCAGGAGCAGTGGAATCGCCACAGCCGGGCCCCGATCTATGCCACCGACCCCGACGACGTGGTCGGCATCGTCCTGCGCAAGGATGTCTTCCTGGGCTCGAGCCCAGACTGCGGCGACAAACGGCTTGCCGAGCTGATGCAGCCGGTCCATTTCGTACCCGAGGCCGCCCCGCTCAACCGGATACTGCTCGACTTCTTCGAGCGGCGGCAGCATCTCTTTGTGGTGGTGGACGAATATGGCAGCGTCACCGGGGTAATCAGCCTGGAGGATATTATCGAGGAGATCGTTGGCCGGGAGATCGTTGACGAGACCGACCTGGCCAGCAATATGCGGGAGTTTGCCCGGAGAAAAAGAAAAATGCTCCAGGCCGGGACAAAAAAGGTCTAAAGATCCAGGAGCAGCTTGGCCACGCTGAAGTAGACCGACACCCCGAGGATGTCGATTGTGGTGGTGACAAAGGGTCCGGTGGCCACTGCGGCGTCGATGTCGAGCCGTTTCAGGGTCAGGGGGACGATGGTGCCCACGGTGGCGGCCAGGGTCATGGAAAAAAACACCGACAACCCGACCACCAGGCCGAGAAAGGCCGGGTCGCGATAGCCCAGGCTGGCAACAACTCCGAGCAGGGAGCCGTAGATGGCGCCCAGGATGATCCCCACCCGCATCTCCTTGAAGATCACCCGGGACAGTTCCTGCATGTTTACCCGGCCGGTGGCCATGCCGCGGATGACAATGGTGCTGGACTGGGTGGCGATATTACCGCCCATCCCCATGACAATGGGAATAAAGGCGGCCAGGGCCAGGACCTTCTGCAACTCGCTTTGAAAGCTGGTGATGATCAGCATTGCGGTAATCCCGCCCAGCCAGCTGGCAAACAGCCACGGCACCCGGGTCATGGCATTGGCCAGGGTGGGTTTCAACAGGATCTCCCGGTCCTTGCCGGCCCCGGCCATCTGGAGAAAATCTTCGGTAGCCTCTTCGCGGATAACGTCGATGATATCATCCACGGTAACGATCCCCACCAGATTGTAGGAGGGATCAACCACCGGCACGGCCAGGATATTGTACTGGGAGATGACATGGGCCACCTCTTCCTGATCAGTATCGGTTGTCACCGAGATCACCGAGGGGTTCATGATGTTTTTCAACTGCCGGTAGGGCGGATGGAGGAGCAGCTCCCGCAACGAAACCACTCCGGCCAACTGGTCCTCGCCATGGGTGATGTAGAGATAAAAGGCCATCTCCTTCTCTTCGCTGCGCTCCTGCACCTTGCGGATCGCGTCGCCAACGGTCAACTCCTCGTCCAGGGCCATGAAGTCCGGCGACATCAGGCCGCCGGCACTCTCGGGATGGTACTGGAGCAGTTCGTCAACCTCTTCCCGGTCCTCCTTTTCCATCAACCGCCGGATCTCATCGGCCATCTCCTGGTCAATGGCCTCAAGGAGATCGGCAACGTCGTCGGAGGGCATCTCCGCAACCACCGCGGCCATGAACTTGGGGGTGAGATCCTGGACAAGTTCCTGGATCAGGGACTGGTCGAGTTCGCTCAGAAACTCGCCCACCGCATCGGTCTGGATAATGATATTGAAGATACTCTTGCGGTCACCAGGGGTAAGGTGACGAAACACCCAGGCAATATCCGCCGGATGGGTCTTGTTGATCAGCTTGATGAGATGGGCGACCGCACCACGACGATTCAACCGCCGAAAGGTGTCCAGCAGGACCAGCCCTTCATTGCCGATTAATTCTCGCTTGGTTTGCCGTTCCATATCACTGCCCTGTAGTGGTCAACCGGTTTGCATCAGGCCCGGGAAAATCCAGGACCGGGGAGATAGCATCGTAAACATTCAGTAAACCCCCTCCTATCGGGAAAGGGGTTTTCTTCTACCAACGGCCGCTCCATTGAGAAGGGCCGGCTGTTCATAAACAGGCTATCAAGCAGGAACTCGCTTCGCCGCAACGGCG
>JAKITW010000022.1 GCA_021647905.1 Desulfobacterales bacterium
CAGGGGACAAGGCAGAGAGGGCCGAGGGTTGATGACAGAGGACTGAGGACAGAGGACTGAGGGCTGAGGACTGAGGACCGAGGACTGAGGACAGAAGACAGAAGACAGAGGGCTGAGGACTGAGGACTGAGGACTGAGGGCTGAGGACAGAAGACAGAAGACTGAGGACTGAGGACTGAGGACTGAGGACAAAAGACAATAACTGATAAGAAAAACAAGAATTACATTATGGTTCCGTTCTCTGTTTTTGCCTCGCGGATCGCCTCCCGGGCCTGCGGCACCGCCGGCAGGTAACAGGTAAAGGAACTGCCCCGGCCGGGTTTCGAGTCCACGGCCAGAGAGCCCCCGTGTTTTTTGATGATCGCATAGCTTATGGCCAGGCCAAGGCCGCTGCCTGTCTGCCTGGTGGTGAAGGTGGGGGAAAATATCCGGCCCAGATTTTCCGGGGCAATGCCGGTGCCGGTGTCAATAATGGTGATGGCAACATAGGGTTGTCCCTGCCTGAGCGGCAGCAGGGCGGCATGGTTGCCGGCGATCAGGTTTTCCGCGCGGACGGTGAGGACGCCCCCCCCGGGCATGGCCTGCACACCGTTTGTCACCAGGGAGGTGATCATCTGGCTGATCTGGCTGGCATCGATTTTGACCGGCCAGAGGTCTTCGGGGAGCTGAAACTCATAACGGACCGTGGCACCGCCCGGGACAGAGAGGACGCTTGCGCGGACCAGCTCGGCAACCGGAACAATTTTTCTGATCGGGGCGCCGCTCCGGGAGAAGGTCAGCAGTTGCCGGGCAAGGGCCTGGGCCCGCAGGCAGGCCTTTTCCGCCTGCTCCAGACGGCTTGCCGCCTTGCCGTCCGGTTCAGAGTACATCTTGGCCAGGTTGACGTTGCCGAGAATTCCGGTGAGCAGGTTGTTGAAGTCATGGGCAATACCGCCGGCCAGGATTCCCAGTGACCGGATTTCCCGGGTCTGGAGCAGTTCTGTTTCCTGTTTTTTCTCTTTAGTGATGTCCCGGAAGACCAGGACAACCCCTGTCATCTCATTGTGCCTGCTGATGATCGGCGCGCCGATCACCGAGATCAACCGCTCGGTTCCGGTTCTGTTGATCAGGAGCAATGGTTCGGTCAGCTTGATTATGCGGCCGCTGGCGAAAATCCGGTTGGCCGGGTCAAGGGTCGCATCCCGTTGTTTTTCGTTGACCAGCCAGAAGATCTCGTTGGCCGGTTTACCTCTCGCCTCTTTCTCGGTCCAGCCGGTAAGTTGCTCGGCGACCCGGTTCATGAGAATGATTCCGCCCTTGATGTCGGTGATGATCACCCCTTCGGCAATGGAGCGCAGGGTCACGGACAACTGTTCTTTTTCCGGGGATGGTCCGGTTGTTGTTTCCTCACCGCTGACACCGGCCCCGGCAGCCTCCTTTTTCCGCCGCAAGGCCCTGATCTCCAGGACCAGTTCGTTGAGCAATGCGGCAAGGGGGGCAAGCCCGTCCTCGACCCTTGCGGTCGGCGGGTCAACGGTCCTGTCTTGTACAGCCAGACGTGCTTGTCGGATCAGATCATCCAGGGGCATGGCGCTGTTGTAGATGGAAAGGTGAATTGAAGCCGGCGACCGGACCTGCCTGGGGAGGATGAACTCACATGGGTTCATGCGGTATGGCCGGTAATCAGTCCGATGATGATTGTGATGATAATTGTTTTTTATAGCGGCTGGTTGTCAGGCTGTCAAATAAAAGATGTTTTCCCGCCCGGCGCAGCCGGCCAAGAGCTTTTACGGGTCAACGATCACGAGGTGGTTGGTTCTCCTCCTTGCAACAAACACGGTTTTTTATAGATTTTCAGAGCAGAGGGTCTAGCCCGGCTGCGCCGGATAAGACCCTCTACGGTCCAAAGGTTTTTTTTGGGGGGGTACCCTCCTTGCAACAAACACGGTTTTTTATAGATTTTCAGATCAGAGGGTCTAAATATTGAAGCGGAACTCGATTATATCTCCGTCCCGGACCAGGTAGGTCTTGCCCTCCAGGCGGACGGTGCCTTTTTTTCGGGCCTCCTTGTAGGCGCCTCCTGCATCGATCAGGTCGTCATAGGCCAGGACCTCGGCCCGGATGAATCCCTTTTTGATGTCCGAGTGAATCGCCTCGGCCGCGTCCACGGCCGGGGTCTCCTTTGGAATGGTCCAGGCCCGGACCTCATCCTCGCCCACGGTGAAAAAGGAGATCAGACCGAGCAACTGGTAGGAAAGGTTGATAACCCGGTCAACCACTGAACTGGATATCTCATATTCCCGGAGATACTCCCGGGCCTCTTCCGCATCCATCCGGGCCAGTTCGCGCTCCAGTTGACCGCGAACCGTGATGCATTTTTCCTCTGTAACCGGTCCCGCCGCACCGGGGGCGGCCGCATTGTCGTCGTCGTTATTGAACAGGACCAGTACCGGCTTGGCCGACAGGAAGGTGAATCCCTTGAGCAGCGGCGCCCCGGCCAGTTCCGGGTTGCGGCGCAGGGGAATGTCCTGTTCCAGGGATTCCCGGCATTGTTGCAGGAGCTGTTCCTCCTTAATATCGATTTTACGACCCCGCCGGGCGTCCGCTGCCAGCCGTTCCAGCCGTTTTTCCACCACCAGCAGGTCGGCGAACATCATTTCCTGGTCAAGGTTGGCAAAATCCCTGGCCGGGTCCGGCGTCTCGCCGCCCAGGTCATCGAAGTTGCGGACCACATGGATCAGGGCATCGCAGGTCCGGACCCCGGTCCAGAGGCTTTCGTCCTTTTTCTGGCCCTGGGCGTAGATCGCGGCCCTGGGCAGCAGGTATTCGATCCGGGCATGGATGGTTTTGCGCGGGTTGTAAATCTCGCTCAACCGGTCGATCCGGGCATCCGGCACCCGGATGGTGCCGACCCGGTCTTCGGTCCGGGGCATGTTTTCTTCCGGGACTATTCCGGTGACCGCTTCGAATATGGTCGTTTTGCCCGACCCGGGCAGGCCGATAATGCCTAGTTTCATTGTCGTGTCCTTACGGAGATGGCGAAGTTTTTACAAGAGGCCCGTCTTTTATCCCTTTTCCTGTTTTTCCGCAAGCAATCGGCCAAGGAAATGGTTGCCCGCCAGGTCCGGGTCCGGTTACCGGTCATGAGCCGTCACCAGGACCGCGGCCCCGGTTATCCGGCCCTGGCGCAGGCGTGACAAGGCCTGGTTGGCCTGATTGAGCGGAAAGGGATGCACCTCGGTCCTGATCGGGATCCTGGATGCCAGGGCCAGCAGCTCCACCCCGTCTCCGCGGGTAAGATTGGCCACCGAGCGGACCATCTTTTCCTGCCACAGGAGCTGGTAGGGGAATGTCGGGATATCGCTCATATGGATGCCGCCGCAGACCACCCGGCCGCCCTTGCAACAGGCGGCCAGGGCAATCGGGACCAGTTCGCCCCTGGGCGCAAAGATCATGGCCGCGTCCAGTTCCGTGGGCGGCGCCTGGGTCGAGTCCCCGGCCCAGACCGCGCCCAGCCGGAGGGCAAGATCCTGGGCCTCCAGGTCCCCTGGCCGGGTGAATGCGTATACCTTTTTTTTCTCAAACAGGGCCACCTGGGTGATGATGTGCGCCGCGGCCCCGAATCCGTAGATTCCCAGGTGCTCGATCTCCTTGCCAGCCAGGCGGTAGGTGCGAAAGCCGATCAGACCGGCGCAGAGCAATGGCGCCCAGCTGACCGGGTCGACGGAGTCGCTCAGCTGGAAGCAGTACTGTTCATTGGCCACTGTATACTCGGCATAGCCGCCGTCCAGGGTGTAGCCGGTGAACCGGGCCCGGTCGCAGAGGTTTTCCCTGCCGGCCAGGCAATAACGGCAGCTGCCGCAGGTATAACCCAGCCAGGGTATGCCCACCAGGTCGCCATCTGCCAGCGAATTGACCGCGCTGCCGGTTCCGCAGACCGTGCCGATGATCTCGTGGCCCGGAATTAATGGTAGTTTGGGCCCTGGGAGTTCATTGTCAATGATGTGCAGATCAGTGCGGCAGACACCGCAGGCCAGGACCCGGACAAGCACCTGGTCCGGAGCAGGCTCCGGGACCGGCAGGGTGCGCGGGCATAACGGGCTTCCCTGGGCTTCCAGGACCATGGCCTGCATCTGTTCTGGGACGTTCATGGCATGTCCTCCGGTTCTCAGGGGTTTGATTTTTTATGCGGTGCCCGGCAACAGCCGGGTTAGATCCCAGCGGTAAGGATACCAGGCCGGTCGAGTATGGCGCCAGGGGAAAATGGTTGCAATGGAGGAGGAATCAGCCGGGATTTCGTTCCTGATGAACGGTTATGGAGATGAAGGTCTGCGGGAGAAAAGAAAAAAGGGCGGGATAATTCCCGCCCTTTTTCCCAAGGAAGGGGGTACTCAATTGTGCTTTAAGGGGCACTTTTTTAATGGGCCGTCAGCCATGGCCTCCATGGCCCGGACCGGGGATGAATATCTAATTACTCGATGGTAGAAAGAAGATCAGGATTCTTCACGAGGTTTCTTACACCGTGTGCATGATCTTCTTTGAAATCATTGCCTTTACACCAGTCTCCAACAGTGTTGATATTGACTTTGGCAACGTGTGGCCGAACCGACCAAGTAACCTGAAAAGGGGAGCCTTTTTCGTTGTAACCGGGGCCTGTGGTAGAGCCTTCGAATTCGACCGGAGTACCTGTGTTGCTGGGGATAGCAGTAGCCTGGTACAGGCCGCCAACTTTTTCATAGTCGGCCAGTTTTCCGAAATCGAGCGCATTGTCATCGTTCACAAGTACGTATACTTGAGTTTCAACGCGCAGTTGCGGGTTATTAATGGATTCGCTCAGGCAAGAACCCAGAGTCGGACCAGGTGTAACTTGAGCAGTGCTGTAAACGTAATGAACCTCAATTGTATCACCTGGCTCCAGATCGCCATGGGCGCTTGGACAGGCGTTATGGGCAACTGGTGCGAGTTCAGAGTGGCTGAGAGTACCGGAATATTTGTAACCGCTACCAAAACCTTCACCGTTTCCGTTACCGGCATAAACCGAGAAGTCTTTGGCTTTGTGTTCGGCGCTTTCGTGGAAGTGGATGTTACACAGATTCATTTGTGTGGAAGCGGGCGCGCGGCCAAAAATACGCGCGTTGTTTCCGGCCTTGGAATCAATATCACGCGGTGTTTGTGGACCGAATCCTTTACCTTCCGTGTTTTTGGCAAGAGCCTCGCGTTGCGAGGCAATAACTTTGTCAGAAACCGCAGCGTGCTTACCGTGCGTTTCGCCACCGTGATCAGAGGCAAACGCCGGAGCCACCAAAAGCGCTGATGTTGCTATTGCAACTACAACTTTTTTCATAATAATCTCCCCATAATAAATTAGGTAATTATGATGAACTCGTAACAACCCGAAAGGCTTCAAATGCCACCCAATAAAATCAACAAGTTACAAGACGAATCACGTCCGTCGAGCGGGTTGTTGCGAGACCGACAATTATGTCCAGACCAAAATAGAAAAAACGCCAGCCAATGAATGAACTGTCATTCATTTATTTATGAGAAGCTCGGTTTTTTGTCAAGCCAAAAAAATCACGCCCCATTACCCCTGGTGGCAAGGGGCGTGAGCTGTATACGAAATATCAGGTGGTTGCGCGCGGTTTAAGGGGGGCGAGGAAATTTTTATGTCCTGGCATGGGCTGGATTGATCCTGGGAATTTTAGAGAACAGTGCTGCAGAGAAAAGGGCAGCGGTAAGGTTTCGGTAAACCCCGTACGTTTGAGGTTGGACCGGGAAAGGGGTTTTCTTATAGCGAACGGTGTAGCGGACCCTGAGCCGCGGCCGTGACGGCAAAAGCGGAATTTGAAACAACTTCGGCAGGATATGCTTATGGCTTCCGAATCGCCGTTGCGGCGAAGCGAGTTCCTGCTTGATAGCCTGTTTATGAACAGCCGGCCCTTCTCAATGGGTAACCGTTCACCGGGGGTACGGATTTATGGTAATCTCATGCCCGTAAGCGTTCACCAGTGGCTTAGATTCGTTCATTTGGGACTGCGAAGCATACTGGTGCTATTCGAGCAGGCCAGGTAAGCGAGGCACGAGACTCCGAAATGGGCGAAGATGAGGTGCTGGTGAACGCTTACCTCAATGGAGCGGCCGTTGGTAGAAGAAGACCCCTTTCCCGACAGGAGGAGGTTTACTGAATGTTTACTTGCAGGACTAGAGCTGTTGGTCGTGCCGGTTGTTGCCCGGCTGACAATTTTATCACAGGGATGCGCCATGGAAACAGGAAAAAATCGTTTGACCTTCTGGGACAGGATAATGATGGCCATCACCTTTGCCGAGGCCGGGGAGGCGGCAACGGCAAGGGAGCTGCTCAACAAGCGTAGCGGCAAAAAACAGCGGCCGGAGTCCAGGGCCAGGCAGGAGAGAGAACAGCGGCCCCGGCTGAAGGTGTAGGGCCTTGCCCTGCAATACGAAACAAGGAGTGTTGATCATGGAAAAGGTGTTGCTGGCCATTGATGGTGTCATGCCGGACAAAAAGGCCTTTAATCATGCGGTGGAACTCTGCCTGCGGATCAAGGCGGAGCTGAAGGTACTGCAGATCGTAGGGCCGGAAAAGGTGAGCGGTTGTCTCCAGCGGATGAAGAAGACGGCCAGACAGGCAAAACAATACTTTGAAGGCTCAATGATGGCGGCGACCTTTGCCGAGGCAGGGGAGCATGCAACGGCAGAGGCCTTGCTGGCCGAGGCAATGGAGAATATCAGGAAGTTGCTGCCCGAATCGGAAAAGGCCGGCGTTCCCTATCAACTGACCATGAAATCAGGAGACCCCCGCCGGGAGATCGTCCGTTATATCCGGGAGCACCGGGACGTGGTAATCACTGTTTATGACCTGGGCGGCGGCGCTTCGCAGTCCGAGCGGCGAAAGAAGAACGCCTTCCAGGCCATCTCCGGGGCATTGCCGGTGCCGGTGGTCATGGTCCAGGGCGGAAGCTGATGCAAAAAAGTTAGTAATTCGACTTGTTATGTTGTAATAACTGTTTAATTTCAGGGAGGGAAGAAGATGGGACTGTTCGGTTGGTTCACCAAAAAGAAGAAAAATGAAGAGGTGCAGATTGCCAGGCGCCGGCAGAGCGTACTCCAGGATGCCGCGGCCGCCGCAGCCTTTGCCGAGGCCGGGGAACATGAAACCGCCCGCACCATGCTCGGCAACCCGGCGGGAACACAGAAAATTCTCGTGGTCAGTCAGGATGAGCGTATCTCCGACATGCTGGCCGATTATGCGGTTGAGATGGCCCAGCGGCTGGATTTTGAACTGGTGGCGCTTAACGTTTCGGACGCGCCCCTGTCCATGGCCGCTAAAAAAAGAGAAGAGGCGGCAGCGATTTTCCAGAACAACTGCCGGGAAAATATTGCTGCCCTGCAGGAAAAGGCGGAAAAAAACAATATCAGCTTTACCCATCTGGTGGAAATCGGCCGCGAGGACGAGGTGATCAAAAAGCTGCATGCCCGCTATGCTGACCTGCGCTATGTCCTGACCGAGCCTGATCCGGAGGTGGCACGGAAATCAGAAGGCCGGATCGCCATCCCGGTATTCAACCTGGGCGGCAATCAGAGGGCGGCCGCATAGCAATACCGTAACATTTCACCAATCCATAAAGAACGTTTCCTCCCCCTTCAAATTTTTCCGGGTTGGCAACCTCCACCCCGGCCGGGACCGTTGCGGACCCCGGCCGGGGTGAATTGCCAGGGGGAGTTGTCTGGTTTTTAATGATCTTTACAGGGAAGAAAGGGTAGAAAAAATGACACCAGAGATAATGATTGTCATGGCCGTGCTGGTTGCGGCCATTCTTCTGTTTGTTTTCGAATGGGTCCGGGTGGACGTGGTCGGGATCATCATGATGGTCGTCCTGCCGCTGCTTGGCCTGGTCACGCCCGAGGAGGCGATCAGCGGGCTCTCCAGTAATGCGGTGGTCTCGATCATTGCGGTGATTATCATCGGCGCCGGCCTGGACAAGACCGGGGCGATGAACTCGCTGGCCCGGATTATCCTCAGATTCGCCGGCAAAAGCGAGAGCCGGATCGTGACCCTGATCGCCTCGACCGTTGCCTTTATTTCAAGTTTCATGCAGAATATCGGCGCCGCGGCCCTGTTCATGCCTGCGGCCCGGCGGATCGGCAGGCAAACCGGCATCCCGGTCTCCCGGATCCTCATGCCCATGGGGTTCTGCGCGATCATCGGCGGCTGTATCACCCTGATCGGCTCAAGCCCCTTAATCCTGCTCAACGACGTTATGCGGATTTCCAACCCTGACGTGGAGCCCTTCGGCCTGTTCGCGGTAACCCCCATCGGGGTTGCCCTGACCATCGCCGCCCTGCTCTACTTTATTGTTTTCGGCCGGCTGGTGCTGCCCAGCGGCCAGGGCGAAGAGGACGGCAGCAGCGGCCCGATGTCCGAGATCCTGCAGAACACCTACCGGGACATGGGCTCGCTTTTCGAGCTGCACGTGCCGGATGACTTCAACGGCCCCAGGACCCTTGAGCAACTCTCCCTGCGGCCTCATTACTTTACCAGCGTGGTGGCGGTCTCGGACAACAAGGCCAACCGGAAGATCTTTGCCCCCAAGCGAGAGAATCAGATCCATCCGGGCGATGATATCGCGGTTATCGGCACCCGCGAGTTTATCGAAAAGATGGCCGAAAACATGGGCTGGCTCCTGCGTGACGGGCTGGAGACCTTTTCCGAGGACCTGTCCCCCAACAATGCCGGGATCATTGAGGCGATTATCACCCCCCGCTCGGAGCTGGCCAGAAAGACGATGCGCGGCTTTGACTTCCGTAAACACTACGAGGTCAACCCGCTGGCCATCTTCCGGGGCAACAAGGTCTTTGTTGCCGGTATCTCCGATATCATCATGCAGCCGGGCGACGCCCTGCTGCTCCAGGGCCGCTGGCAGCGGTTCCATGTGCTGAAGGAAAAGCCGGACCTGGTCTTTACCGAGGATGTCCAGGGTGAAATCGTCAACACCGAAAAGGTGAAGTTCGCAGTGGGCTGCCTGGTCCTCTCCCTGATCATGATCCTGATCTTCAAGGTGCAGCTCTCCATCGCCCTGCTTGCCGGGGCCCTGGGGATGATCCTCTCCAAGGTTATGACCGTTGACGAGGCCTATAAATCCGTGGACTGGATGACCGTCTTCCTCCTGGGCGGCCTGATCCCGCTGGGGATCGCCTTTGAAAAGACCGGGGCCGCCGGCTATATCGCCAACACGATCATGGACGCCATCGGCAGCGTACCGCCCATTGTCCTGCTGACGGTCATCGGCCTGTTGACCTCGTTCTTCACCCTGGTGGTTTCCAATGTCGGCGCCACCGTGCTGATGGTGCCCCTTGCCATGAACATGGCGGTGACCGCCGGGGCTGATCCCCGGATAGCGGCCCTGGTGGTCGGGGTTGCCTGTTCCAACACCTTTGTCCTGCCCACCCACCAGGTGAACGCGCTGATCATGCGGCCGGGCGGATACCGGACCGTTGACTACTTCAAGGCCGGCTCCGGCATGACCGTTCTGTACATGGTCGTCATGATGGCGATGATCTATCTGTTCTACGGAATCACCGCCTAACTCAAAAAAAAACGCGGGCTGCGGCACGCTGTCGGGTCAGACCGGCTCGATACCGTGTCGTTGTCGTGCAATAAGGATATCTTTCAGCATGATTACATTACTGAGCGCAGCAAGTCTTATTCTGTTATCAGCCCTGCCGGCCTGGGCCGGCGGCCACCAACAGGCATCGGTTGTCCGGGACCTGGCCCACACCCAGGACCTGACCCACACCGGCATGGGCTACCTGGCGGTGGCCTTCTTTGTCGTGGCCTACCTGCTGGTTATCTTTGAGGAACAACTCAACCTTCGCAAGAGCAAGCCGGTGATGTTCGCGGCCGGCGTTATCTGGGTGCTGGTGGCCATTGTCTTTCGCCAGATGGGCCAGCCCGAGGCGGCCCATGCGGCGATCATGCACAATATCCTTGAGTATGCCGAGCTGATGCTCTTTCTGCTCTGCGCCATGACCTACATCAACTCC
Organism: Desulfobacterales bacterium; assembly: GCA_021647905.1. Lineage (NCBI taxonomy): Bacteria > Pseudomonadati > Thermodesulfobacteriota > Desulfobacteria > Desulfobacterales > Desulfobacterales bacterium. The sequence continues at coordinate 10,042 of JAKITW010000022.1, forward strand.
ATGGAGGAGCGCAACGTCTTTCAGGCGCTCAGGGCCTGGCTGGTCAACAAGGGCTACTCCCTGCGGATGATCTTCTGGATCACCGGGCTCCTGGCCTTTGTCATCTCGCCCCTTGCCGACAACCTGACCACGGCCCTGCTGATGGGCGCGGTGGTAATGGCCGTGGGCGGTGACAATAAAAAATTCGTGGCCCTGGCCTGCATCAATATCGTGGTCGGCGCCAATGCCGGCGGCGCCTTTTCCCCGTTCGGCGACATCACCACCCTGATGGTCTGGCAGAAGGGCCAGGTACAGTTTACCCAGTTCTTCCATATTTTCCTGCCCTCGCTGGCCAACTGGCTGATCCCGGCGGCGATCATGAGCCTGGCGGTCGGCAGGAAATTTCCCAAACCCATGCAGGAAAGCGTGCAGATGAAGTTCGGGGCCAAGCGGATGATCTTCCTCTTTCTGCTGACCATCACCACCGCGGTCCTGTTCCACAACAACCTGGACCTGCCGCCGGCAGCCGGCATGATGTTCGGCCTCTCCTACCTGGGATTCTTTGCCTACTACATCAAGCTCAAGGAGAAACGCGCGATACAGTACGACTATCCGCTGGGCATCCGGCCCAACGGCGAGGTTCCGGCCCCCTTTGACCTGTTCCGCAAGATCGCCCGGGCCGAATGGGACACCCTGCTCTTCTTCTACGGGGTCATCCTCTGTGTGGGCGGCCTTTCCCAGTTCGGCTACCTGGCCATGCTCTCCCACCAGATGTACCAGGGGCTCGGTCCCACCTATGCCAATACCATGGTGGGCATCCTTTCGGCCATTGTGGACAACATTCCGGTGATGTTCGCGGTCCTGACCATGGACCCGGCCATGTCCCTGGGACAGTGGCTGCTGGTGACCCTTACCGCCGGCGTGGGCGGCAGCCTGCTTTCCATCGGCTCGGCCGCCGGGGTCGGCCTGATGGGCACGGCCCGGGGCACCTACACCTTTGGCGCCCATCTCAAGTGGACACCGGTGATCGCCCTGGGTTATGCAGCCAGCATCTTCTGCCACCTTTACATTAACAGCAGCCTGTTCTAAAAGGGTTTGCCGCGGCAGCGGTGGCTGGTTACGATTTTTTCCCTTATAATTCCTGGTACCTGGGTCATAGTTGGTTTATAATCCCTGCCAACGGCACCCGGGAGACGCTTGTTCAGGGGGAGCCGCCGGCAGCCCGGGCCCGGTTTTCTCCCTGGCCTGCGGGACCTGTTTGGGCGGCCGACCACCACCATCCGCGAGAGACAAACCATGGCTCTGCATTTTCCCGCTGGAATACGCAAACGGATCATTCTCGGATTTTATCTGCTCCTGTTCTTTATGATCGGCACCGGACTGCTGACCTACGTCATTGTCAGCAAGGTGGAACAAAAGGTGGAACTTGTCGAGATCATCAATGATTTTCTGGACACTACCCTGGAGGTCCGGCGCTTTGAAAAAAATTATCTGCTCTATAACGATGAGTATGATTTTCAGGAGAACATGGCCTTCTGGCATAAACTGGAACGGCTGCCCTACGAGAACATCCGGTTGTTGAGCGCCTCAAAGACCCAGACCAGCTTCAGCCAGCTCTGGCAAACGCTGCACGACTACAAGGAGAAGATGCTGCAGCTGCACGAGTTGAACGGTCTGCCGGCCGCTGATCCCCGGATAGCCCGGGACCGGCCGCGGCTGGAGGAAGAGGTCCGCAAGCTGGGCAAGGCGCTTACGGATATTGCCGAGAGCACCTCCCGGGCCGAACGGCAGTCCATCCGCAACCTGCTGCAGACCACGGGCAAGGTCCTTATCCCGTCGATGATCGTGCTGGTGGTTCTCTGCGTTGTTCTGGCCATCAGGTTAAGCCGGAGTATTTTCAGGTCCCTGAAGGTGTTGGAGGACCACACCAGGAAAATCTCCCGGGGCGAGTTCGTTGCCGCCAACATCAGCGTGATTGACCCGGAGATAAATTCCCTGCTCCAGGCCTTTAACAGGATGACCATTGAACTGCGGGTCCGTCAGCAGCAGCTGGTGCAGTCGGAGAAACTGGCCTCCCTGGGCACCCTGCTGTCCGGGGTGGCCCATGAACTCAACAACCCGCTGTCCAACATCTCGACCTCGGCCCAGATACTGGACGAGGAACTCGGGGAGGCGGAGCCGGAATTCCAGCAGGATCTGATCCAACAGATCATGGAACAGGCGGACCGGGCCCGGGACATTGTCAGATCGCTGCTTGAATTTTCCCGGGTGGATGATTTCAACAAACAGCGGTTGAACTTGAAGACGCTGTTCGAGAAGACCATTGTCCTGATCCGCGGCCAGGTGCCGAGCGAGGTTGATTTCAGGCTGGATGTTCCGGATACCCTGGAGATAACGGTTGACAAGCAGCGCATGCAGCAGGTTTTTTTAAACCTGATAAAAAATGCAACCGACGTGGTGGGCAATGAAGGACATATCTGGATATCGGCCCGGGAGGTGACGAAAAAAGACGCCCGCAGCCGGGAAGTGGAAATTCTGATCGAGGACGACGGGCCGGGGATCCTGCCGGAAAATGTTCAAAAGATATTTGATCCCTTTTTCACCACCAAGGATGTCGGGCATGGTTCCGGCCTCGGGTTGTACATAGTTCATGACCTTGTTGAACAGCATGGCGGGTCGGTCCGGGTTGAAAGCGTCCCGGGCAAAGGCACTACCTTTATTATCTGGCTGCCCAAGGGCCGGGGAGAGAAAAAATGAGCACCGAACATCGGCTGCTGGTGGTTGATGACGAGGCGGTTGCCCTCCACAACCTGACCCATATCCTGAAAAAAGAGGGGCTTGCGGTAAAAGCCACCCAGAGCGGCACCCAGGCCCTGAAGTATATCGAACAGGAGGAGTTCAACCTGATCCTCACCGATCTGAAGATGGAAAAGGTGGACGGCATGCGGCTCCTGGCCCGGGCCAAGGAACTCTACCCGGACACCGAGGTGATCATGATCACCGGCTTTGCCACCGTGGATTCGGCGATCAAGGCGATGAAGGCCGGGGCCTACCATTATATTGCCAAGCCCTATAAGCTCGACGAGGTGCGCCGGGTGGTCCGGGAGGCCCTGGAAAAGAACCGGCTGAAAAAGGAAAATGTCCGCCTGCGCCAGCATTTAAAGGAATTCCAGGGCGATGTCAGGCTGATCACCGATAATGCCAAAATAAAAAAACTGCTGGATACGGCCCAACAGATCGCGGCAACCGATACCAATGTGGTCATCTGCGGGGAGTCGGGCACCGGCAAGGAGTTGCTGGCCCGGTTCATCCACCAGCGCAGCCGGCGGGCCGGTGGCCCGATGCTCTCCATCAACTGCGGGGTCTTTACCGAGGAGCTTTTGGCCAACGAGCTGTTCGGCCATGAGAAGGGCGCCTTTACCGGGGCTGACAAGGTCAAGAAGGGGCTGGTGGAGATGGCTGACCGCGGGACCCTGTTCCTTGACGAGATCACCGAGATGCTGCCCCAGATGCAGGTCAAGCTCCTGCGGGTGATCCAGGAAAAGGAGATCACCCGGGTGGGCGGCACCCGGTCGATCAAGGTGGATGTGCGCTTTCTCGCCGCCACCAACCGGGACCTCCAGGAGGAGGTCAAGCGCGGCAACTTCCGCCAGGACCTCTTCTTCCGGATCAACGTGGTCTCGCTCTGTATTCCGCCGCTGGCGGAACGCAAAAACGACATCCCGCTGCTGATCCACCACTTCATGGAAAAATATGCAACCCTGATGAACAAGGATATCCGGGAGGTGTCGCCGGAGGTGATCGACATCCTTACTGGATACGATTTCCCCGGCAACGTGCGCGAGCTTGAAAATATTGTTGAACGGGGGGTGGCCATGGCCAACGGTAATACCATTGAGCCGGCCCATCTGCCCGAGGATCTGCGGGGCATGACCATGCAGACCTTCAGGAAGCGGGAGGGCAAATATCCCACCCTGGAGGAGCTGGAAAAATCCTATATCGAATGGATCCTCAAGGAGACCGGCGACAACCGGACCGAAGGGGCAAAGGCCCTGGGCATTGACCGTGTCTCGCTCTGGCGGAAGTTGAAAAAGTATGAGATGAACTGACCGGCATGGCCGGCCGCCCCATGCAAACACAAGTCTTTCTTATCCGTTCACTGGCCGTGCAGAACCTGATCATGGGGCTGGTGGCAACGCTCATCCTCTTTCTGCTGATCCGTTCCATTATGCGGCGTCAAGCCGCGGTTGCGGCGGCCGTTATAATCTGGGCGCTGATCGTGCTCTGGTTTTTCAACGGTCCCCTTTGGGGCTTCAGCGGGGTTGTCGCCGGCCCGGCGGGTATCCGGCTCCGGTACGGTTTTTTATCGATCATGAAGAACACCTCCCTGCCACCGGACACCCCCTGGAAGATCCAGGTCCACCTGGGCGGAGTCAAGAAAACAACCAGGCTCTATTACCTCCAGCTGGCCGGCCGTCGGAGCCTGAAGGTAAAGGGCCCGGCCCGGCTCGACACCCTCCGGGCCATCGGCGCGGCCATTGACCGGTTGAACAACCACCCCCAGGGCAAAGAAGCGGGCCGGAAACTCACCCGGTCAGGCACTGGTCATCGGCTATCTGCAGAAGTTCGGAAAAAATGGTCTGCAGGTTTATGACGCCGACAAACTCTCCGGCCCGGGTCACCACGGCCTGGCGGATATTTTCCCTGAACATGATATAGACGGCCTTGTTAATGGTGTCCCCCTCGACCAGGAGAGGGGCCACGGGCGACATGACATCCTTTACCCTTTTCCTGGTCTCCTGTTTGACCAGGGCCGGAAAGCTGGTATGCAGCCACTTGAAACGTTTCCGGGTCTCGCCTATTTCCGCGGCCACCTCAAGGGCCCGCGAGGAGACCAGGGCGGAGAATTTCCTCGAATAATCCTCATCCCGGGCCGGTTCCGGGACCAGGCCCCTGATAAAGTCATAAAGCGATAATTTGCCGATGATCCCGCCTGCGGCCCCGGTGACAAAGGTGGTCTTGTGAAAGCGGCTGTTTTCATCGGCCCGCAGCTTGCGCTGATACCTCTTCAGATGGTGTAATGCCTCACACAGCGGGGCCTCGGCATCGATCCGTTCATATTCCTCAATAGGGCACATGATCTCCCGCACTGTTTTCCTTTTGTCTCCCATTCCTTGTTCCCTCCCGGCGAAAATATTCTGTTCTGAACTCGTTGTCCGGCTGTTGCATGTTCCGGCCAATGCGGCCGTAATCTCCGGGCCTGGTTCAGGGCTTGAAAAACATCAGCCAGACCTGGCAGATAAAGATGCTGAAGATCATGAAGGGAAAGGCGGTCTTCATGAACCCGGCAAAGGATATCCGGTACCCCTGGGACTCGGCGATCCCCATGGTTACCACATTGGCCGAGGCGCCGATGATCGTGCCGTTGCCGCCGAAACAGGCGCCAAGGGCCAGGGCCCACCAGAGGGTGTTCTCCGCCCCGGGGATGACCGAGGAAAGATAGGCGACAATGGGCAGCATGGTCGCGGTAAAGGGGATATTGTCGATAAAGGCGCTCATGATCGCCGACACCCAGAGGATCAGGGTCATCGAGGTCAGGTAGCTGCCGCCGGAGACGCTCAGGATCCAGTCGGCGACCACGGAGAGCAGACCGGCCTCCTGCACCCCGCCGACCAGGATGAAGAGGAAGATGAAAAACATCAGGGTGGGCCACTCGATATCCTTTTCGATCATGTGCAGCAGGTCCACCTTGTGGGTGAGCAGGGCCACGGTGGTCAGGATGGCGGCCCCGGCCAGGGCCGCGACGCTCACCTCCATATGCCAGTAGCCGTGGGACAGAAACAGAAAAATGGTAAAGCCCAGGGTGATCATCCCGTAGGTAAGCAGGCCAGGGTCGTAGATCCGGTACTTTTCCTTTAATTCGGCGGTGAACTCCTCGATATCAGTGATCGTGGACTGGGCCTCGGCATAGGCCCGGCCCCAGACCAGCCTGGTAAAAACAAACATCACCGCCATCACCGTTACGCAGAGCAGGGCCAGGGCCGCGACAAAATCCGCAAAGGTAAGGCCGGCATAGGAGCCGATCATGATGTTGGGCGGGTCGCCGATCAGGGTGGCGGTGCCGCCGATATTGGAGGCCATTACCAGCGGGATCAGAAGATAGAGGGGGTTGAGGCTGCAGGATACCGCGATCTCAATGGCCACCCCGGTCAAGAGCAGCATGGTGGTCACGTTGTCGAGAAAGGCCGAGGCCACGGCGGTAAAAATCATCAGGATAACGGTGAGCAGGTAGACCTTGCCCCGGGCCGCCCGGTACGCCATATAGGCGCACCACTGGAACACGCCGGTGTTTTTAAGGATGCCGACAATGATCATCATCCCCATCAACAGGAAGATGACGTTCATGTCAATGGACCTGACCGCGCTCTCAAAGGTGAAGATGCGGAAATCAGGATTAATGGTGCCCGCGGTGTAGGAGATCAGCAGCATCAGGGTGGCGCCCAGCATGGCGGCCATGGTCCGGTGCAGCAGTTCAAAGGCGATCAGGATGTAGGCGAGCACGAATACCACCGTGGCGATCCAGAAGGCCGGCCCCAGCACCCGGGCCAGGGAGACGTTCTCAGTAGCGTAGTAATGGTCGCCCTTAAAGGCGAAATCGCTGCTGACAAAGGTAAAGGTCCGGGCGGCAAAACCGGTCCGGTTGACCTTCAACTCAAAGGAGGCCTGGTCCATTACCGCCCTGTCAACCATGAATTCAGCGACATAATGGCCGTTATCAGCCGTTTCCACCCTTACCGCCTGGCGGCCGGCGCGGGACACCGTTATCCCGGCCTCGCCCACCGGCTGCCCGTGAGAATCGATAATGGTCCCGGCAATGGTGACCTGCATCCCCCCCTTGACCGCCGCCTTACCGGGGGCCTTGCCGCCGTGGCCCGCAACAGCCGGCGGAACAAGCCAGCAGAACAGGAGGGCGATGATAATGGCATGCCTTGTCAGAGTGTGCACGACTTCACCCCCCTCCCTGAATTCGAACCGACATCTCAGGGGCGGTACGGAACCAGCAGGGCTGGTTGTTGACAAGCAATCGAAAATTCGAGTTACCAACAAAAAGCGGACATCCTGTCCCCGCCTGCCGGTGGCCGATGGCGGACATGGAAAAAAAAGTATGAATATGATCCATGTTTTTGTACTGTTGGTTGGTGCCGGGGCAAAATAGTGGCGGACCCGGGATTATGGTCGTTCGTGTCTTCGTCTTCGGGATCGGCTGCCTGAGTCTACCCCTCCCGTTGAAAAGTTTAAACGATTTTTCCGGGGGCTTGCCCGTCCAGGCGGCCGAATCCGCGGCGCTGACCACAAGTGAGGGGCTATCAGGTGGACATGTTTACAATATTTTTTCCTGTTGCCGGAATTTCAACCTCAGCCCTGCTCCCGCCCCTGGTCGCCTTTGTGCTCTCCTTTTTTACCTCCATGGGCGGCGTATCCGGCGCCTTCCTGCTCCTGCCCTTTCAGATGAGCGTGCTCGGCTTCACCAGTCCGTCGGTGTCAGCCACCAATTTTCTGTATAATATCGTCGGCACCCCCGGCGGGATTATCCGCTATGTCCGGGAAAAACGGATGGTCTGGCCCCTGGCCGGCTGCATCACCGTGGGCACCCTGCCCGGGGTGCTGTTGGGCTACTATCTGCGGGTGCGCTTTCTTCCCGATCCCCGGGGGTTCAAGCTGTTCGTGGGCCTGGTCCTGGCCTATATCGGCCTGCGGCTGCTGAAGAGTGTTTTCCTTACCGCCAGAAGGTCTGCTCCGGCTGGAAGCGACCACTCCCAGGGAGTGGAGAATATCAGCTGTAGCTGGCAGCGGCTCGAGTATGAGTTTCACGGCCAACGGATCGTCTGCCCGTTGCCGGTTCTTTTTCTGCTGACCATTGCGGTGGGGGTCATCGGCGGGATCTACGGGATCGGCGGCGGGGCGATCATTGCGCCCTTCTGTGTCAGTATCCTGGGGCTGCCGGTCTACACCGTGGCCGGCGCGGCCCTGTTCGGCACCTTTGTCACCTCGATCTCCGGGGTCTTTTTTTACAGCACCATCCCCTTGAACCAGGGGATGACCGCGCCGCCGGACTGGCTGCTGGGCCTGCTCTTCGGGCTGGGCGGCCTGGCCGGCATGTATCTCGGCGCCAGGTGTCAGAAATTCGTGCCCGAACGGGTGATCAAGGCCGGCCTGGCCTTGATCGTGCTCAGCGTGGCCGGCCGGTATATTATTCAATATTTCTAACGGCCCTTCTCAATGGAGCGGCCGTTGGTAGAAGAAGACCCCTTTCCCGACAGGAGGGGGGGTACTGAATGTTTACGAGTCGCCGGGCGGTTCCGGTTAATGGCCTACCGCCAGCAGGCCGCTGGCCGCCAGGCTGAGGATAACCACCTCGGCGATGGCAATGAAGGCGTAGGCCTTGTCGCCGCGGCGGAACAGACCCGGGACAATGGCGGCATAGCAGAAGATGGTCACCCCGGAGAGGATGGCCACGGGCACGAAGTTGATAAAGTCGCCCCTGCCGATCAGCTTGAGCCAGGACCAGCCCAGGGGCAGGTGGTCCCATTGCAGGTAGTCGTTGTTGATCGCCACCAGGTAGTCATGGGCCGATTGATTCCAGTAGCCGGAGATCCGTTCCAGCGGGATCACCGGGGTCATGATCCCGGACACGTACAGGCCAAAGGTGACAAACAGCAGGATCAGGCCGAGAAACATCCCCTTTTCCAGGAGGCTGGCATACAGAAGCTGCTCCTCGGTGGCGGTTGGCTGGATCTTTGCGTTGCCCATTATATTTTTCTCCTTGATAGGTTTAGAATAGTTCAATACCAAGCCCCTTGGTCAAGGCCTTGATCCCGGCAAAACCGAGGATCGCGATGACCATCCAGCGGATAAAGGTGGGCTTGGCCACCTTGAGGACCCTGACCCCGACAAAGGAGCCGAGCATGATCCCGATCAGCGAGGGGATGACCATCATCGGGATCACGCAGCCCTTGTTAAGGTAAATCCAGGCGGCCGAGGTATCGGTGATCGAGAGCAGGAACTTGCTGGTGGCCACCGAAATCTTGAGCGGCGCGCCCATCATCAGGTTGAGTACCGGCACGTTGGCCCAGCCGGCGCCCAGGCCGAACATCCCGGCCATGAAGCCGATGATGACAAAGGTCAACAGCCCGGGAATGGTCCGGTGCACCTTCCAGTTGATCTCCTGGCCCTGATCCTGGTAGATGCCGCAGATCCGCAGGGCCGAGGAGAGGTTGTCGGCCCTGGGCACCTCGGGCAGCTCCGACTTCTTGGCAGTGAGCATGATCGCCACAATGGCGAGAATCACCGCGCCCAGCGAGATCTGGACCACGTTGGTGGGCAGGGCCAGGCCGACCATGGCCCCGACAATGGCCATGGTGGAGGCGATCAGGGCCACCGGGATGGCCAGCCGCAGACTGGCCAGGTTGGCCTTTAACAGACCCGGCCCGGCGGCCAGGGCGCCGGAAAGGGCCACCAGCAGACCGGCGCCCCGGACAAAGTCAAGATGAAACGGGAAAAATCCACTGATGATCGGCACGTAGAGTACGCCGCCGCCAACACCGCCGAGCACGGCCAAGATACCCATGACAAAGGTGACGACCAGAAGAATCAGCGGCCACTTCCACCATCCTGCGCCGTCAACGGCCGGCACCATGGCAACCACCTCGCTGGCCGTGGCCCAGGCCGGGCTGAGCACCAGGCTGGTCATCAGGAAGGTGAACATCCTCCCAACTTTTTCCGTTAATCTATTTAACATAAACCTCCCTCCCCCCCCTTACCGTACTGTTTCGAGTTATGCGGTCCTGACGATAGGTTTTTAATGAACCGCAAACTCTGGTTGGCCGGTGGCGCTGTCGGCCGCGCCCAATTATCCGCGCGAGATCAATCAATTGGATACTGATAACTGAAAAACTGCTATAATTCTATAAAGCCAAGCATAAAACAGAATGAGTGGCTATTCATAATTCTCCCGGCTCCTCTCTGTCAAGTAAAATGCGAAAAAATTCTATTATGAAACAGGGCGCTGTAATTTTGCAACACTTTTTTCAGAAAGCTTTGTTTGGCCAAGATGGGTGAAACAATGGACCTGGAAAGGGTCGTTGCCCTGCTGGAAAAGGAGGTGGCCGGCTACCGGGTGCCGGTGGTGGACCTGATCGCGACCCAGACCAGGGATCCTTTCCGGGTGCTGACAGCCACCATTCTCTCGGCCCGGACCCGGGACGAGGTCACGGCCCGGGCCGCGGCCCGGCTCTTTGCCCGGGCGCCGGATGTGGAGGGCCTGGCCCGGCTTCAAGAGGGGGAGATCGCCGCTCTCATCCATCCGGTGGGGTTCTTTCGCAGCAAGGCCTCCTACCTGGCCCGGCTGCCCGCGGCCCTGGCCCGGTTCGGCAACCAGGTTCCCGGGGAGATCGATTCCCTGCTGACCCTGCCGGGGGTGGGCCGCAAGACCGCCAATCTGGTGAAGGCCGTGGCCTTTAACCAGCCGGCCATCTGCGTTGACACCCATGTCCACCGGATCATGAATATCTGGGGTTATGTAGATACCAAAAACCCGCTGGCCACCGAGATGGCCCTGAGAAAAAAACTGCCGCGCAAGTACTGGATCCGGATCAACAGCCTGCTGGTGGCATTCGGCCAGGGGACCTGCCGGCCGGTCCGGCCCCACTGCGACCGCTGCGTGATCAGCCGTCTCTGTCCCGGGATCGGGGTCAGCCCGCGCCGGCTTATGTCCGGGAAAAGGGCAAAGGAGGAAAACAGGATGAAAAAACTCATCTCCTGGAACGTAAACGGCATCCGGGCCCTGGAAAAAAAGGGGTTTATCGATCTGCTGGCCGAGCTTGATCCGGATATTCTCGGACTGCAGGAGACCAGGGCCCAGCCCGGCCAGTTGGCCGATTCCCTGAAGAACATCCCCGGCTATACCTCCTATTGGGCCAGCGCGGCGAAAAAGGGCTACTCCGGGGTGGCGGTTTACACCCGGATCGAGCCGCTTTCGGTGATCGTTGGGCTCGGTATCCCGGAATATGACCGGGAGGGCCGGGTGCTGACCCTGGAGTTTGCCGACTTTTTTCTGATCAACGCCTACTTTCCCAACGCCCGGCCCGGCCTGAAACGGATCGACTACAAGCTTGCCTTTAACCGCGAGCTGAAAACATTTGCCGACCGGCTGGGTGAGAAGAAAGCCGTGCTGATCTGCGGCGACTTCAACGTAGCCCACCGGCCCATTGACCTGGCCAACCCCGAGGCCAACGAGGAAAATCCCGGTTATTCGGCCCAAGAGCGGGCCTGGATGGATGATTTTCTAGAACACGGTTACTGCGACACCTTCCGCAAGTTCAACCGGGAACCGGGCCAATACACCTGGTGGTCCTTTCGTTTCAATGCCCGGGCCCGGAACATCGGCTGGCGGATCGATTACTTCTGCGTGGACCGGGCCGGCGCGGACCGGGTCAAGGGGGCGGCAATCCTGAACGGGATCATGGGCTCGGACCACTGCCCGATCAGTCTCGATTTTGTTTGAGGGTCCTCAAAAGATAAATTTACCGCAGAGGGCGCGGAGGTTCGCAGGGGAAAAGAGAATGATGAATGTCCAATATCCAATGTCGAATGTAGAAATTTTCTTCTATTTCTAAATTCTACGGTTCAATATTGTCGGTCTCGCAACAACTCGCTCGACGGACGTGATTCGTCTTGTAACTTGTTGATTTTATTGGGTGGCATTTGAAGCCTTTCGGGTTGTTACGAGTTCATCAATATTCTACAGTTCGATATTCTCGGTAAAAAAACATTCTCTGCGGTAAATATTTTCGTTTTTACGAATGCATCAGGTTCGACGTTCCCGGCAGCAGAGAAGGATCAGCAACCCGGCGCCGATCATCAGGCTGCTCAGGAGCTGGCCCATGGTGAGGTGGAACCAGATAAAACCGAGCTGGGCGTCCGGTTCCCGGAACAGCTCGGCCAGGCAGCGGAAAATGCCGTAGAGGACCAGAAAGGCGCCGAGCATGGTGCCGGCCGGCCAGTTGCGACGATGCTGGACCGACTTGAGGGTCCAGAGGATGACAAAGAGCAGAAACCCCGCCAGGAAAAACTCGTAGAGCTGGGACGGGTGCCGGGGCCGGGGACCGCCCTGGGGAAAGATCATGGCCCAGGGCAGGTCGCTGACCCGGCCGTACAGTTCGCCGTTGATAAAGTTGCCCAGCCGGCCCAACCCCAGGCCGATGGGCACGGTGACCACATAGAGGTCAGCGGTCCGGAGAAAGCCGAGCCCATGGCGGCGGCAGTAGAAAAAACCAGCCAGGACAAGGCCCAGCAGGGCGCCGTGAAAGGACATCCCGCCCTGCCAGGTGGCGAATATCTCCAGGGGGTGGCGCAGAAAATAGCCCGGGCTGTAGAACAGGACATAACCGAGCCGGCCACCGATGATCAGGCTGACCATCAGGACCAGGTTGAGATTATCGAAATAGTCGGCCAGGCGGGCGATCCTGTACCGGTTTATCTGGTACCGGACCAGCAACACGCTGGCCGTAAAACCGAGCACATACATCAGCCCGTACCAGCGGACCTGGAGCGGACCCAGGCTGAAGATCACCGGATCGATGTCAGGATAGGCGATCATCGGTTGCGCCCGGCCTTTTTCAGGTGGATCTGCAGGGCGGAAATAGCGGCCGGGGTCACCCCGGAGATCCGGGATGCCTGGCCCAGGGAGCGGGGCCGGACCCGGGAGAGTTTTTCCACCACCTCGTTGGACAGTCCGGCCAGGCCGCGGTAGTCCATCTCCTCGGGCAGGCCCATCGCCTCCAGCCGCTTGAAACGCTTCACCTGTTCGTCCTGCCGGCTGATATAGCCCTGATACTTGATCTCCAGCTGGACCTGGTCACGGACCTCGGCCCGGTCGTGCAGCGCTATCCCGGTCAACGGGCCCAGGTCGTTGAGGCTGATTTCCGGCCGCTTCAACAGGTCGGCGGCCCGCAGGGGCTGACTGATCGGGGTGCTGGCCAGGGACTCCAGGACTCTGTTGAGTTCAGGGCCGGGCCTGATCATTTCCCGCTCCAGCCGGGTACGCAAGGCGGTGATCGCCTCTTTCTTTGCAACAAAGGCGGCATGGGTCGCCCGGTCCACCAGCCCCTGCTGAAAGCCGATCTCAGTGAGCCGGAGGTCGGCATTGTCCTCGCGGAGCAGGAGCCGGTATTCGGCCCGGGAGGTGAACAGGCGGTAAGGTTCCCTGGTGCCGCGGGTGACCAGGTCGTCGATCAGCACCCCGATATAGGCCTGGGCCCGGTCCAGGACCAGCGGTTCCCGGTGGCGGATCAGGTTCACCGCATTGATCCCGGCGATCAACCCCTGGGCCGCGGCCTCCTCGTAGCCCGAGGTGCCGTTGATCTGGCCGGCCAGGAACAGTCCCCCCACCCGTTTTGTTTCCAGTGAAGGCAAGAGTTCCAGCGGGTCGACATAATCGTATTCAATGGCATAGCCGGGCCGGATCATTTGCACCTGCGCCAGCCCCTTGATGCTCCGCAGCATGGCCATCTGGATATCCAGGGGCAGGCTGGTGGAGATGCCGTTGGGATAGACCTCCACGGTATCGATGCCCTCGGGCTCCAGGAATATCTGGTGGCTGTCCTTGTCCGGGAAGCGCATTACCTTGTCCTCGATGGACGGACAGTAGCGGGCCCCCACCCCCTTGATCCTGCCGGCGTACATCGGCGACCGGTCGATACCGCCCCTGATAATGCCATGGGTATCCGCCGAGGTGTGGGTGGTGTGGCAGGGCAGCTGTTCAAGGGCCGGCGCGGCATCCGGGTCGCTGGCAAAGGAGAAGAAATTGGGCGGGGTATCGCCGAACTGGGGCCTCAGCTCGCCATAGTCGATGCTCCGGCTGTCCAGCCTCGGCGGGGTACCGGTCTTCATCCGGCCGATGGCAAAGCCGGCCTGGCGGAACCATTGCGCCAGCCTGGTGGAGGGCGGGTCGCCCATCCGGCCGGCCGGGAAGTTCTTCATCCCGATATGGATCAGGCCGTGGAGAAAGGTGCCGGTGGCGATGACCACTGCCTTGACCCGGATGGTCTCGTCCAGCGAGGTGACGATCCCGGCGATTGCTCCCTTTTTATTGGTAATGATCCGGTCCACCACGGTCTGGCGGATCTCCAGGTTGTCCTGGTTCTCCAGCACCGACTTCATCCGCAGCCGGTAGCGGAGCCGGTCGGCCTGGGCCCGTGACGAGCGAACCGCCGGACCCTTGCTGGTGTTCAAGCGGCGGAACTGGATACCGGTGGCATCGATGTTCCTGGCCATCTCGCCGCCCAGGGCATCGATCTCCTTGACCAGGTGGCCCTTGGCCAGGCCGCCGATGGCCGGGTTGCAGGACATGGCGCCGATGGTATCGACGTTGATCACCGTGATCAGGGTCTTACAGCCCATCCGGGCCGCGGCCAGGGCCGCCTCGCAGCCGGCATGGCCGGCGCCGATCACCACGATATCAAATTGATTTTCGTTTCCAGGCATGGGAATCTGCTGATTATTTATTGTCACCCTTGTTGTTCAGCTGCCAGCGCGGAACGTAACTGATCACCGGAGTATAACCCTGAACCTGGGGTCACTTATGCCAGCGCAGCCTGGGTCGCCGGGCCATGGCCCAGAAATCCGGGGTGAGCAGCACGGCCACGGTGTAGAGTTCCAGCCGGCCGGCCAGCATGCACAGGCTCAGAACGACCTTGGCCAGGTCCGGCAGTTCGCCGTAGTTCTGGGTCGGGCCGACCAGGTGCAGGCCCGGACCGATGTTGTTCAGGGTGGCGATCACCGCGGTGGTGCCGGTGACGATATCCACCCCCAGGGCGGTGACCGCCAGGCTGGCCAGGAAGAAAATCGCCAGGTACAGGGCAAAGAAGCCCAGCACCGAGATCAGCACGTCCCGGGGCACCCGGACCCGGCCCAGCTTGATCTTGCCCACTGCCTGGGGATGGACCAGGGTGCGAAGCTGCAGCCGGGCATACTTGAAAAAGAGCAGGAACCGGACATGCTTGATCCCGCCGCCGGTGGAGCCGGCGCAGCCGCCGACGAACATCAGGGCCACCAGGAGCACCTTGCAGACCGCCGGCCACTGGTCGAAATCCGCCGTGCCGAAGCCGGTGGTGGTCAGGATAGTCACCACCTGGAACAGCGCGGTGCGGATGTTTTCACCCCAGGAGCTGTAGGTGCCGTAGATAAAATTAGCCAGGATGATGATCACCGTTGCCCCGGCGGTCAGGCTGAGATAGAACCGGAACTCCTCGTTGCGCCAGTAGGCGGAGAAGCGGCCGCGCAGCCCATGGAAGTGGAGGGAGAAATTGGTCCCGGCCAGGAACATGAAGACAATGATCACGACCTCCACATAGAGTGACTGGAAATGCCCGACGCTGCCGCTGTGGGTGGAAAAACCGCCGGTGGCCAGGGTGGCGAAGGAGTGGCAGACCGCGTCAAAGAAATCCAGCCCGCCCAGGAGCAGCAGTAACACCTCGATGATGGTGAAGAGGAAATAGACGCTCCAGAGTATCCGGGCGGTGTCCTGGATCCGGGGCGCCAGCCGGTCCTTGGTCGGCCCCGGCATCTCGGCCTGAAAGAGCTGCATGCCGCCGATTCCCAGGAGCGGCAGGATGGCCAGGGTGAGGACGATGATCCCCATCCCGCCGAGCCAGTGGGTCAGGGCGCGCCAGAAGAGCAGGCTCTTGGGCAGGAGTTCCACCTGGCTGAGCACGCTGGACCCGGTGGTGGTGAAGCCGGACATGGACTCGAAAAAACAATCGACGAATGATTCCATCCCGCCGGAGAGATAAAAGGGCATCGCCCCGAGCAGGGCCATGGCCAGCCAGCTGAAGACCACCACGGCAAAGCCGTCCCGGTAGCCCAGGTCCTTTTCCGGGGGGAACAGGGCCACCAGCAGGCCGCCGGTCAGGCCGCCCAGCAGGGAGCAGACCACAAAGACCCTCACCATCCCGTCCTGGAAATAGAGACTGAAGGGGATCGGGGTGAGCAGGAACAGGGAGAGCAGGAGCAGCAGCTTTCCCAATATATTGAGTACTCCGCCGGTGCGCATTGTTCTCCTGTTTCGGATCCGTTGGCTGGGTCTTTAAGCGGGGGCGGGAAACCCGTGACAGTGGAATGCCCGGTTACAGCTCAAAAAAAGACTCTACATTCGGGCTGGCGTCTTTAGTGAAAAAAATGATCAGGGTATCGCCGGGCAGAAAGGTGGTCTCCCCGGAGGGGATGAAGACCTGCTCGTTGCGAACGATTCCGGCGATAAGGATCCCGGCGGGAAAGGGGATCTGCTTGAGTGGGATCTCCTTGAGCCGGGAGCCGTCCGGGAGTTTCAATTCGATCAACTCGGCATCGCTGTCCAGCAGGGTGGCTACCGACAGGATGGTGCCGCGCCGGACAAACCGGAGGATCATGTCGGCCGCCACCTGCCGCGGGCTCAGGGCCACGTCGATCCCCAGTTTGCCGAGCAGGGGGATGAAGTCGGGGCGGGTGATCTTGGTGATGCACTTCTTGGCGCCATGGTGCTTGGCCAGCAGACTGGAAAGGATATTAGTGGTATCACTGTCAGTCACCGAGATCACCAGGTCGGCCCGGTCGATCCCCTCCTCAAGCAGGACATGGGCCTCCAGGCCGTCAAAGTTCAAGACCAGTGTTTCCTCAAGGACCTCGGTGAGATGGTCGCAGTGGTTGATGTCCTTTTCCACCAGACGGACATCAATATGTTTCCCCTCCAGTTCCCGGGCCACCAGGGTGCCGGTGATTCCGCCGCCGATGATAAAGACCAGGTCCGGTTTCTTGCTGGACAGGTTGAACAACCGCTCCAGCTCGGAAATATCCTCGCGCCGGATCATCACATAGACCCGGTCCCCCTCTTCAATCCGGTCCTCGCCACGGGGGATGATGGTCTTGCCGTTACGCAGGATGGCCGCCACCACAAAGCGATGACTGCCCTTGAACCCCTTGAGTTCGCCCAGGCTGAGACCGGCGCAGGGGTTGCCCGCATGGACGACATAGCCGAGCAGCACGATCCGGCCGTCGGCAAACTCGGCCATGTCAAAGGCCTCGGGCACATTGCAGAGCTGGATGATCTCCTGGGCCATGGCCCGGTCCGGACTGATCAACAGGTCGATGCCCAGGGCCTTTTCATTGAGCAGCGCGCCAGGGGTGAGAAAGTCCTCGTTGCGGACCCGGGCGATCCGGTTTTTGACCTGGTACTGCTTTGACAGGAGACAGGCCACCAGGTTGACCTCATCGCTGTCAGTGACCGCGATGAACAGGTCGGTCTTGTCAATGCCGGCTTCCTCCAGGACCCGGGCCGAGGCGCCGCTGCCGTGTACCGCCAGGATGTTGAGTTCCCGTTCCAGACGGCGGAGCCTGGACTCGTCCCGGTCAACGAGCACCACCTCCTGGCCTTCCAGGGAAAGCTTTTCGCTCAAATGGTGACCGACCTGGCCGGCCCCGACAATCATGATCCGCACAAAACACCTCGCAGGGAGAGTAACCAGCATGGCTGGACCATATTTGCCCAGCCGCAACGAAACAATGAATAAAAGACGTCACTCCGGCATGGCAAGGCCTCCGCTTGGTGACGACTTCCATATAAAACGCCCGTTGCAACAGGCTGCCGGCCGCTGCGGTCCTTAAACGGGCACCACATTGCCGGCACCCGCAATATCAGGCGGAACCGCAACACCTTACAGCTGATCGGCAGGCAAAGGGCCCGGTTTGTTTGGCGGCATTATATATGGCAGTGGTTATATTTGCAAATCAAGCATGATCGCCGGGCCGGGCTTAGTCGCTGATCTTGGACTTCAGGTCCGGCATGGTTTCCGGTTTGCTTCTGTCCCAGATCCGGCTTTCCTTGTCCGTGGCAGTGACGTTCTCATAGATCCCGTCGTCCCGTTTCACCAGCTTGGTAAAGCCGAGACTCTTGAGGTCGCTGTTGGTCTTGGGGGTGTTGATCGCCACCAGGGAGATCAGCCGGCGCACCTTGCCGCCGCAGTCTGGACACTGTTCCAGCCTGTCCGCCTTGATCGACTGGCTGATTTCAAACTGTCTGCCCCTGGCGCAGCCCTGGTCGAGATGCTCATATTCGTAAACAGGCACTGTTTTCCTCTCCGGTTTAAGGATTGTCGGTCTCGCAACAACCGCGAGACGGACATGACTAATGTTGTAACTTGTTGATTTTATTCGGTGGCATTTGAAACTTTCGGGTTTTTTACGAGTTCATCAAGGATTGTCGGTCTCGCAACAACCGCGAGACGGACGTGACTAATGTTGTAACTTGTTGATTTTATTCGGTGGCATTTGAAACTTTCGGGTTTTTTACGAGTTCATCAAGGATTCCCCGGACCGGTGACGGCCAACGGACCCCAGCCATGCTGGTTTATTTGTAAGCGCGCGCAGGAGGCAACCCAGAGTCCGGCCGGGCCTGCCCCGTGAGTGGTTACGGTTTATTTGTTTGACACTGTTTTGCCGGCTGGGTATATTATCTTTCTTTTGGGCCCTGTGCTTTCAGGCAAGAATCCGTTGCGCCTGTCCGGAGGCGACATGTTCGCAATGTACCCACCCCGCGCGAACTTGCAATAATACAGAATAAGCCTCCGGCGTCAAGCGGGATAAAAGGGAGCACCGTCGGCTTTCCACGGTCATCCTTCCGGCAGAGCCTGAACCCAGCCGGCCGACATGGAATGAAGTATCATATAAACAGTTGAGGCAAGGAAAGAGATCATGAGCAAGAGAACATTTCAACCGAGCAATTTGAAGCGCAAGCGCACCCATGGTTTCCGGCTGCGGATGAAGACCAAGTCCGGCCGGGCCATTATCAACAACAGGCGGGCCAGGGGCCGCAAACGGTTGTCAGCCTAAAGGACCGCTCACGCCGGGCCGAACCCCGGCAGGCCCTTTATCCGCCGCTGAGCCGGCCGGCAGATTTTCACCATGAACCCAAGGACGCTTCCCAAAACACATCTCCTGAGAAAAAACCGGGAATATCAGAAGGTCTATCGCAGTGGCAAGCGTCTCAGAGGGGATTGCTTCAGCCTGATCTATACCCCCAACGGTCTTGATACCAACAGGCTGGGGATCAGTGTTCATGGCCGGCTCAAGGGCGCGGTGCAGAGAAACAGGATTAAAAGAATCATCAAGGAATTCTACAGGTTGAACCGGGAATTATTGCCCCCGTCCATGGACATCGTTTTTGCGGTCCGCAAGGGATTTGCGCCAAGGACCCCTGCCGAGATAAGGGAGGCGGTTGCACCCCTTGTTGGCGATACGCAGGCAGCCGCTGGTTCCGGAAAAACAACCCCTGCGTAGCCGGTTCCCCCGGCAAATGCGGCTCCGGTGCCCGGAAAATGGTTCAGGGAATATGCTCCCTGCCATGGACAGTTGCAGTAACATTCCGATGCTTGCAGATCCGCTGGCAAATGTTGATATCGTGATACAGTGGCTGAATAGACTCGGATCGACACTCTGCCGGGCCCTGATACGGGCCTATCAATTGGTTCTTTCCCCCCTGCTTCCTCCCACCTGCCGTTTTACGCCGACCTGTTCCCAGTACGCCATGGACGCCATCGGACGTCACGGGCTGGGCCGCGGTCTGTACCTGGCGATCAGGCGGGTGCTGCGCTGTCATCCCTTCCATCCGGGTGGATTTGATCCGGTTGATCACTAGCACAATGGATAATCTCACCCGGACCACCGGCGCACCGGAGTACCGGATCGGGTTATTCGAGGAAAATTAAATGGATACACAGAGGGCTTTTGTCGCAATTTTACTATCGTTCGTGATCCTGCTCGGCTACCAGTACTTCTTTGTCGGGGCTCCGCCGGAACAGGCGCGGAACCCGGTGGCCACGGAGCAGGCCGAATCACCCCCGGTTGACGGACCGGCCCCGGCCGCGCTTCCCCAGGCCCCGGCGACTGCCCCGGCCCCGGTAGCGGTGGTGCAGCCAACCCGGCAAGGCCGGGATATCACCGTGGAGACCGATCTCTTTTCCGCCCTGATCAGCGAAACCGGCGGCGGGGTGAAGAGCTTCAAGCTGAAGAAGTACATGGAGTCCATGGCGCCGGACTCGGACTATAAGGAACTGATCACCACCAAGGCCTTCCAGGAGCTGCCGCTCTACTTCTCCTGGGGGGTGAGCCCGGAAAAGGCGGAGATCCCGGTGTTCACCGCATCCACCGGTTCGCTTATCCTGGGCCCGGCCGGCAGCGGCCGGGAACAGAGCCTGCGCATGGAGGCCACGCTCTCTTCCGGGCTTGTCATCGTCCGCACCCTTACCTTTGATAATACCAATTATCTGGCCAACCTGGAGGTGGAGGTGCGGAACACCACCGATACCCCGCTGCAGGGCGCGCCCTACCTGGGACTGACCAACCTCCCCTTTAACCCCGATTCCCAGCGTTATCTCTTTGCCGGGCCCGCGGTGCTGGTGAATGATTCCCTTGAGGAGGTCAAGGTCAGCGACCTCAACAAGAAGGGGCCCAAGACCCTGACCGGCCGGATTGACTGGGCCGCCTATGAGGGCAACTACTTCATGACCGGGATGATCCCCGGGGAAAAGGATGGCGCCAAGGTGCTGTTAAGCGCGGACAACGACAAGGTGAGCACGGTTCTTTCCGCTGGCCAGGACGTGATCCCGGCCCAGGGCCGGCAACACTATGCCTATTCCTTTTATTTCGGCCCCAAGAAGCTGTCGACCCTCAAGCAAACCGGCCACAACCTGGAACGGATCGTCAACTTCGGCTGGTTCGACAAGATGGCCCGGCCGGTCCTTTACCTGCTCAATTTCCTCTATCGCTACGTGCATAACTACGGGGTGGCGATCATCATGGTTACCGTGCTGATTAAACTCGTTCTCTGGCCCATCTCCCACAAGGGGATGAAGTCAATGAAGAACATGCAGGCGATTCAGCCCAAGATCGCCAAGCTGCGGGAAAAATACAAGAACGACTCCGCCCGGATAAACCAGGAGATGATGAACCTGTACAAGACCTACAAGGTCAATCCCCTGGGCGGCTGCCTGCCGATGTTTCTCCAGATTCCGGTCTTTTTCGCCCTGTACAAGGTGCTGCTCCAGGCCATTGAACTGCGCCATGCCCCGTTCATGCTCTGGATCACCGACCTGGCCGCGCCGGACCGGTTGTGGATCGGCATTGATATCCCCTACCTGCACGGGATCCCGGTTCTTACCCTGCTGATGGGCGCCAGTATGTTTTTGCAACAGAAGATGACCCCGTCGCCGGCTGATCCGACCCAGGCCAAGATCATGCTCTTTCTGCCGGTCATCTTCACCTTCATGTTCATCAACTTTGCTTCCGGCCTGGTGTTGTACTGGTTTGTCAACAACCTGCTCGCCATTGCCCAGCAATACATAGTGAACAGGCCGGCCAAGAGTTGACGAAACGACTCTGACATACGGCGGTCGCCCCGGGATGATGGCGGTTTCCAGTCCCATAGGCGCCGCGCTGAGGAACGTTAGTTATGAAACCAAAAAAAATAGAATTTCAGGGAAAGGATGTGGCCGAGGCGATTAAGAACGCCTGCCGGACCTTGAACGTTTCCCAGGAAGACCTGGATATCGAGGTCCTTAATACCGGATCGCTGGGTATTTTCGGGCTCTGCCGGCAGAAGGTGCGGTTGCGGGTGTCGATCAAGCAGGGCACCGCGGCCCGGAAAGAGGAGGAGGCCCGGGAATCGCCGCTGGCCGCCCTGGCGGCGGAAGGGTTCGGTCTGGCCGAACCTGAACGGACAGCGGTTGACCAACCGGTCCGGCCCCGGGAAAATGGACCCCAGCCGGCGGAACCGGCCGTCAAGGTTGCAAAAAAACAGGCTCAGCAGAAAGAAGTTGCAGAAAAACAGCCGGAAAGGACGGCCCCGGCGCCCCAGCCGGCAGCAGAGGTCAGCCAGGAGATCCGCGCCACGGTCCGGGCCGAACTGCTGGTCCTCCTTGATCTGATGGGGTTCCCTGCCCAGGTTACGGTCCGGTCGGAGCAGAACTCGATTGTCGCCGTTATCAGCGGCGACCATGTGGACGCAATCATCGGCGACGAGGGCAAGGTGCTGGACAGCCTGCAGTATCTTCTCCGCAAGATCCTGGCCAAAAAGCATTCCATCAACGCGGCCCTGTCGCTGGATGCCGGTGACTACCGGGCCAGCCGTTTGCAGCAGCTTGAGGCCCTGGCCCGGAAACTGGCCGAAGAGGTCAGAACCGGCGGCAAGACCAGGTCCATCTCCTCGCTCAATCCCTCGGAACGGCGGGTGGTGCACGTTGTTCTGCAGGAAGACAAGGATATCCGCAGCCGCAGTGTCGGCGACGGCTTGTTTAAGAAGGTGCTCATCTATCGCCCGGGCAAGGGACGCAAAGGCGGGTCCGGCCGGCGCCGCAAGGGCGGCGGCCGGAGCGGTGCGCCGACCGAGTCGGCCGAGTAGAGATCTCCCCGTTATACCCCACAAGCCGCTTGCGCGCATCGCCGGCACCTGTGAGTGGTTGCCTTTTCACCAGTCACCACCAACCAGCATGGCTTGGACCATGCTGACCGGCCACAACCAAAAAATGGTCCCCTCCACTCCTCCAGACACCGCTGTTTCCGGCGCAGAGACCATTGCCGCCATTGCCACCCCGGCCGGTGCCGGCGGTATCGGGATCATCAGGGTCAGCGGTCCCCTGGCCGGGCCCATCCTCTCCCAGGTGTTCCGGCCCCATCGCCCGGTCTCGTCTTTTGCCAGTCATCACATGTATTACGGCTGGATCGTCGATCCAGGAACCGGTTCCCTGCTGGACGAGGTGCTGGCGGTGTTCATGCGTGCCCCCCATACCTATACCCGGGAGGACGTGACCGAGATTCACTGCCACGGCAGCTACCTGGTCCTGGAAATGATCCTGGCCCTCATCTTCAGGCAGGGCGCCCGGCCGGCCCGGGCCGGTGAATTTACCAAGCGCGCCTTTTTGAACGGCCGTATCGACCTGACCCGGGCCGAGGCGGTACTGGAGCTGCTCCAGGCCAAGACCGGACCGGCCCTTGGCCTGGCCTGCGGCCAGTTGCAGGGCAGGCTCCATGACCAGGTGATGGCGGTGCGCGAGTCATTGCTGGCCGTGCGGGCGGTGATCGAGGTGGCCATTGATTTTCCCGAGGAGGAAGGGGAGATACTTGATCCGGCCCGAATGGCGGAGCAGCTGCAACAGGAGGTGATAGGGCCGATTACCGCCCTGCTGGCCGATGCCGATCAGGGCCGGATATTTCGCAAAGGCATCTCCGCGGTGATCCTGGGCCGGCCCAATGTGGGCAAGTCGAGCCTGCTCAATACCCTGCTCCGGGAGGAGCGGGCCCTGGTCACCGCCATCCCCGGCACCACCCGCGACACCATTGAGGAGTATGTGAACATCAAGGGGATGCCGGTCAGGATCATTGATACCGCCGGGATCCGCGATACCAGCGAAACAGTGGAGGCGTTGGGCGTCCGCCGGGCCCGGGCCAAGCTGGCCGAGGCCGACCTGGTGCTGCTGCTGCTGGACCTTTCAACCGGATTGACCCCTGAGGACCGGCAGCTCTATGCCAATATCAGGGAGAACAATGGCGATACCCTGCTGCTGGTGGTCCTGAACAAGCAGGACCTGGTGCCTGATCTTGATCCGGGCTCGTTTGCCGCTGATTTTCCCGAAGAGGTCCTGGTACCGATCTCCGCCAAGAATGGCGATGGGATCAGGCAACTGGAGCAGGCGATATTCACCGCAGTGGCCGGCCAAGACACCCTGCCCGACTCCGGGCCGGGCTGTGCCCCCAATCTCCGGCACCGGGCCGCGCTGGCCAAGGCCCTGGATGCCTGTCAACGGGCCGCGGCCGGGCTCACAGAGGGGCTGCCGCCGGACCTGCTCGCCGTGGACCTGCAGGCAACCCTGGACCATCTCGCCGATATCGTCGGCGAGACCACCACCGAGGATGTACTGGACATGATATTCGAGCGGTTCTGCATCGGCAAATAATCGTAAGCCTCCACCAGCAACGCACCCGGAGATCTGTTTCGCTTCCTTCCGGGCGAATCATTTGTCGGCGGGCAGAGGAAAATCGGGAAGATCGCGCAGACAGGGGGACACCCTATATTCCCCCTGTCAAGAGAAAAAATATTTTCTTTTAAATCAATATATTGAGAGCAATCTTGTTCTCGGGTCGCACCTCTCCCTCGTCCTTCTGCGCAAGGATTTGATCCA
>JAKITW010000023.1 GCA_021647905.1 Desulfobacterales bacterium
GGCTGTTCATAAACAGGCTATCAAGCAGGAACTCGCTTCGCCGCGGCGGCGATTCGGAACCCATAAGCATATCCTGCCGAAGTTGTTTCAAATTCCGCTTTTGCCGTCACGGCTGCGGCTCAGGGTCCGCTACACCGTTCGGTATAAGAAAACCCTTTCCCGGTCCAACCTCAAACGTACGGGGTTTACCGAAAGCTTACCGTCGGTGCGGGGTCGGACCAAGACAACATCTTTAAATTACAAGATAAATTCCTGAAGATGGCCTCTTTTTTTGTCTTTAAACCGGCTATTTCACCATCAAAATGGGAACTATAAGGAATTCAGGGACTGGGGAAAGCTTGATGAACCCGTAACAACCCGAAAGGCTTCAAATGCCACCCAATAAAATCAACAAGTTACAAGACGAATCACGTCCGTCGAGCGGGTTGTTGCGAGACCGACAAAGCTTAGAGACCTAAAACTTCCATTAGGAACTGGTCAATTTGAGTCATAAGAGTTGGAGGACAGCTCAGTAAGGGGCCGTCAATAAGTCTTTTGTTGTCAATAGCGCGTACTTGATCGACAAGAAGATCGGAGTTCTTTTTCAGCCTTTCCCCGGCAGGGATGCGCAAGCGAAGCGGTTCCGCATCGTCGATAAGATTCGTGGTAAGGGGAATAATTAAAGTTGACGGATGGCTTACGTCAAGGAGCTCCTGGCATTGAACAATCAGCACCGGCCGAACTTTTCCGGCCTCGGTGCCTTTGCCGGGATTGAGATTGGCCAGCCAGATTTCGCCGCGGTTATACATCAGGGGCATCCTCTATCGCATCGAACTCCGCATTCACTCTCATGCTTTCTTCTCGAACCCGTCTGGATGCCTCCATAATACGCTTTTTCCGCAGTTCCCTGGCAACCTGTTCATTCATTGCCACCACTGCTCTGCGGACATACTCGGCCCTGGGCATATGTAGCGCCCGGGCTCGCTCATTGATCTCTATAAGGATATCATCCTGAATCCGTATTGAAATTGTAGCCATATGTTGTCTCCTTTATTGTAACTATCATTTAGTATACTTATTGTGACTCGTTTTGGCAACTCGATGTTTTCGTGGGGTCGTGAAGACAGCGCGTGAAGACAGCGGGACGTTCATGAAATAGTGTAATTCTAATCAGTTCGGTTCGTTCTTTGATACGCTCATCCACGGAGATAGCGGCATGTGCACGTCTGCGTGGGGGCAGGTCTTGCGTTATAAGTTTTTGTCGGGTGTGCGTGCTTGATCATGGCCCGTCACTAAGGGATAATTTTGAATTGTGAAGGGCTCAAGGCGCAGGGCGTAGGGGACTTGAGGTCCCGCCTACGCGCTAGGCTACGGCGGGCAAGCGGGGGCCGGAAGGGATTATTCGACAAGGGGACAGGCGAATTATGGTTGAGGCGTCGCAACCTTTCATGCTACTTTTTCTTGAATCGGACGCGGTATTTCTCGGACAGCGGCATAATCAAACTAGTCAAGGATAGCCGAAGACGGCTTCAGTGGCTGTATGATGCCAAGGAAAACGACAAGTGCCTATCGATCTTCCCGCGTATGCCAAATCCGCAATACATATATTACGGACTCCTGTATCTCGTAGCGCATTTCATATCGGCCAACTAAAATGCGACGAACCTCCCGCGGTTCGAACTCTTCCAGTTTCGTACCGAGGCGAGGCTGTTCAAGGAGGCGGACTGGCGCTTTGGTGAGGGATTGTACGGTACGCGCCGCCGCCTGCTGGTTAACTGTCGCAAGAAAATCATAAAGTCGCACCAGATCGGCAAGCGCCCTGCTGGTCCATTGCAGTTTCATCAACGCGGCACAGGCAACGGCTTGTCGGTATCGAGACTATCCGCCCATGCCTGCACAGCCTGGTGATCGATGACATGACCGGCATCGACATCGTCAAGTGCCTCCATGGTCAAACGTTGGCGTTCTTCTTCTTGGGCGATCCATGCCAGCAATGCCTGTTTCACGATCCAGCCACGCGAACGTTCAAGACGAGTTGCAATCTGGTCCACTTTTTCGGCAAGCGGCAGAGGGATGTGAGCTGTCAGTACTTTGGTGTTCATAGTAATCCTCCTGATTTTTGAATCTATTTTAACCATAGTGATTAAAATAGAATTAATCAATTTCAGCCTTTCCCCGGCAGGGATGCGCAAGCGAGGAGATTTTCATTGTTGGTTGTGGCTGCGGCCCAAAAGTTATGGTCCAGCCATGCTGGTTAGTATACTTATTGTGACTCGTTTTGGCAAGTCGATGTTCTCATGGGTCGGACCAGCTAACTAGCTGAAAAAACGAGTAATAGTACTTGTTTTAGCCTGTCTTGTCGGAACTCCCCAAGATTCCCTATTACTGGATAGCGCACGGCCTGCTCGGTATAGAGCATAATCCGGAATGGGTGATCGGTCTCAAGCGCTGGTATGAAAGTAAGTTGAGGGCGGTTTTTTAGGCTGGCAAGGACGAGATGCGAGACCGGCAAACATGGCATATCACACACCGGTGTCATTCCGAGGCATAGGGGGCATAGGATCTTCATTCTTGACAGCAGCGGAATTTAGGGATTGAGGAAAAGTGAGACATAAAAGGCGCAGGGCGCAGGGCGCAGGGCTGAAAAAGCTCAAAGCTGAAAGCCCAAAGTCAATGCAGGAAACCGAACAACCAGAGAGGAATCCGATTTTTAAATCCTGTCTCAATATCATCCATGGCGAGATATGAGCGGCGTACATCCCGTATTTGGGTGAAATCCTTACCCTTGCCGCCGACCTCAACGGTAAACTCGTTATCAATCAGAAAGTCCCCTCTCTCCGGTGCGGTGAGGTTATGGTGCACCGATACCAGATTCATGAAAAAGGTCTCTCTGATATTGCCCCTGTTCTCTTGCCCGCGGCTGCAGATGGCAAGAATCTGGTTCGGGTTGTTCAGGTAAATTTTTTCCGGTTTTTCAAGTTGCCTTAGCCTGCTTGCGGTTTTCGGCAGGGTAAGTATCAAGCCCGCGTCTTCCAGAAAGGTAAGATAGGTCTTTAATGTTCTTTCATCACCGATTTCAAGGATGGTTTTCATCTTCTTCAAATCAGGCGTAAAAGGCACGGACAAGGAGATGACGGCAAGCAGTTTCTTGATTTTTTTAATACTGGCGCCGCTTAATCCGGGATGTACGGCAAGGAGATCATTTTCGATGGAGGTGTGGATATTCTGTTCCAGGGTAATGTAGAAAAGCTCTTTGTCTTTGAACTCTTGAAAATATGGATAATAGCCAAAGGCAAGATAATCACGAAAAAGGGCAAGGACTTTCGCCCCCTGTTGCTCAATGTCGTGAATGATATCCGGGGCTATCCGCTCATGGTTGGTGATGATCTCTAGCAGGGAAAAAGAGGGCAGGGCCATATCACGGAACAGTTCGATGAATTCCCGGAAGGACAAGCCCGGCAGATGCCGGACAATAGCCCTTCTGCTCAGATCATGGCTCCCTTTGTGGATCTCAAGCGCGGAACTGCCTGAGGCCAGTATATTCAACTTGGGAAAGGTGTCGTAGATGCTCTTCAGCTCGCCGGACCAGTTCGGGTACTTATGAATTTCGTCAAAACAGATGAGCCGGCCGCCGAAATTATGGAATTCTTCCGCTATCTCATACAAAGAACTCTGTCCCACCAGAAAGTGATCGGCCTGGATATAGAGAACCGGAGGCGTTGCAGAGTGACCATCAAAAGCATGTCGCAGGTGCTGAATCATAACGGTTGTTTTGCCCACGCCCCGCTGGCCCACGACAATGGAAAACCGGTTTTTCCCCAGTTCCGTCAAAAAACGGCGCTGGTACTTACGATCATAAATCCGAATAAAATGGCTGCTCAAGCTAAATAATTCTTCATGCATGATCGTAATGTAATCCTATCGAAAGTAATGGTCAATAGTAATTCACTCCTATGTGTCCGAAGGGTTTTCAGATACGATTCTGACAACCACCGCCAGAACCTTTGTCTTGTCGGAACTCCCCAAGATTCCCTGCTACTGGATAGCGCACGGCCTGCTCGGCGAATAGCGTGGAAGCTGGCAAGCTAAATGATACGCCATGCGCTCTGCGCCATGCCCGCTGCGCCATGGTTGATTCTTTGTGATGCGCCCACCTCCTTTAAATAACAGCTATGCCCTGTTGGCCTTTTTTCTGTCGTCCTGGAAAAACAGGGAGACAAGGGCGGGGCTGGAAAAGGCGATGCGGCAAGGGCGGATCGACTGGGAAGGACTGTTGTTTCTGGCAAATCTGCACCTGTGCACCCCGCTATGGTACGTCTGCCTGAAATCTGACAAGTTGCTTTATCGGTTGCCCACGGAATTACAAGCTTATCTGGAAAATATTTACCTCCTGAACCTGGGGCGCAATGAGGCTGGCAAACAGGAATTATCCAGGCTGCTCGCTGATTTTGCCGACCATTCCATTCCCGCGGTCCTGCTCAAGGGGGCGGCCACCTTTTGTGATCATCTCTATGGTGATCCCGGCGCCAGAATGATGGGAGATATCGATATCCTGGTGAACCCCCGGGATACCCGCGCCGTCTGTGCAATATTACGGGGCAGAGGATACGGAAAGGCGGATAATCCGGAACTGGAGGTCAAGGATCCGGCCGCGGCAAGTCATCACCACCATTTGCCGGCCTTCCACCGGCCCGGCTCCCGGTTCCCGGTGGAGATCCATTATAAAATCATCAGTAAGCAGGCGGGCCGGCTTTTTCCGCCCGCCATCCAGAGGGAAAGGTTTGTCAGGACAAGGCTGGACGGGCAGCCGGCGTATCTGTTGAACCCGACCGAGCGATTGATCCACAACGCAGGACACGCCCTGGTGCAAGGAATGACCTTCAGCCGTGGCCTGGTCTCGTTGCAGCAATTAAGCGATTTTTCCCACCTGGTCCAAAGGTATGGTCCACAGATCTCCTGGCCGGACTGGTTCAACCGCGGAACAGAAGCAGGGCATGGTATCGAGTTCCGCACCTATCTGCACCTGGCGAACCGCTTACAGGGAGTGGAGGTTCCCCGGGATATCCCGCCGCTGAAACGGGCGAAATGGCATGCGGCGCGTATTGTGGCGGCCGGCAAGTATATATCTGCCGATAATGGGAGACATCAGCGCAAATACGAAAGAATTCTCGGGCCATTGCTTAAGATTCTCGTTAAAGTTTATTATTATATGAGGTTGCCCGCCTTTGTCTGGGGAAATACGCGGTATACGGTTGGCAGTCGTTGTTATCCGGCGCGAATCCATCATCTTATGGTTAAAGCGGTCCAGGCCCGGAACTGGGCGAGGATTACCTATAGATAACCCGTTGTTGACAACCCTGGCCAATTGCATCGGTTTTTCCGTGACATCCGCGCTCTGCGCGGGAAAGCTTGCAGCCCGGCCGGCAACGGTGTAGATATCCGTATTATATTATCACTGACAGGCCGGCCAGGTCGCTTGGCGCCGGCAGATTTTGGACATGCTTCCGGATGGGGCGGGCAATGTCGGTCACGGGTTGATTCCCCCTGCCGGGAACAAGGAGGTCGAAATGTCGGGATCGAACAAAGAACCGGATCCGGTTGGCACGGGAAAAGATGTTGCGGATGAGAAACGCCGGGCTTTTTTGCGTAAAAGTGTGTATGCGGCATACGCCACCCCGGTGATTATGTCCATGCTGGTTGGCAAGAGTAGCGCCCAGATGTCGGGCGGTAACAGGTTCAGACGGCGAGGGAGGAACCAGTACGGGGATGATCCGGAGTGAACATTTCCTGCCACCGGGGAAAGTCCGTCAAACCCCGTGAGTTCCGCTTTTACCTGATCCGGTAACCTGCTTTCGAGGTATGCTCCTTGGTCAGGGAACGATCCGATA
Source organism: Desulfobacterales bacterium (assembly GCA_021647905.1). Taxonomy (NCBI): domain Bacteria; kingdom Pseudomonadati; phylum Thermodesulfobacteriota; class Desulfobacteria; order Desulfobacterales; species Desulfobacterales bacterium. Next base: position 5,868 of record JAKITW010000023.1, read on the forward strand.
ACGCTCTGCTGGAGCAACCCTCCCCATCGATTTACTTCTTTGCCTTTTCTGAAGGCGGGGTCCTTTTCTCCGCAAGGACCCGTCGAATCATGACCCTGAATCATTCGGCCGCGGTTATCTGGTGTCTCCTGGAGCGGATGTCGACCCTGGAGGAACTGGTAACAGAGATGACCCGGCACTTCCCGGTGGACAGGGCAACCGCGTATCAGGATACAACGGCTGTCCTGACGGTCTTGCGCGCCAAGGGGTTTGTCGGTGACCGGCCGCCTCCCGGTACGCCGGGAACCAAACACAGGGCAGGGCACCAGCAATCCGGTAAACTCCAGGCCGGTAAGATGTTACAGGCGCCGGGTCTTGCAACAAAGGGGCCGCGGTTCGATGAACCCCGCTGCTGGGCCTTCAGGCAATCTTATCAGATCTTGAATCATACGGCTGAGTTCTGCATTCAGGATCTTCGGCTCGGTTCGTCTTTCCGGCCGCTGATGCAACAACTGGCTGATAAGAACAACAGCGCCGCGGACACGGAGATCTGGGTACTTCCGGGTACAGGAGGGGGGGACACCTGGGATATTCTCCGGGACCGCAGGTTGCTTTTCGAGAAGGTGCCCACGGAAAGGGTGCTGCCATGCCTGTTTTCCCTGGCCTTTGCCGGGTACTGTGACGCCTTTGCCAACCGGTTGCTTTTACATGCCGCGGTCCTGGCAAAGGGGGAGCGGGCGATCATTTTTCCGGCAACGGCCGGGTCCGGCAAGACCACCCTGGCCGCGGTCCTTGTCATGCGGGGCTGGCGGTTTTATTCCGATGAACTCGCCGGGCTCAGCGTTGAGAAGCTGACGGTCGCCCCGTTTGCCCTGCCCATGAGTATCAAATCAGGCTCGGTAAGTCAACTGGCGCCCTACTATCCCGGATTGCAGTCAGCGGAGGTCCACCAGCGGGCCGATGGAAAGGAGGTTCGATATCTGGTGCCGCCCCTTGACCGGATAGCCGGGCCAGGGGCGGAGGCGATGATTGAGGCGGTGGTCTTTCCCAGGATTAAAAGACCGTCGCCGACCGGCCTGGTGGAACTCGGCAAGGCAGAGGCCCTGATGCGGCTGGCAGAGACCTGTTCCTCGGACCGGGATCTCATCCCCGGAGACATAGAGGCAATGATCAGGGTTGTGGAACAGTGCGCATGCCTGGAACTTGTTTTTTCAGATCCGGAGGAAGCGGCCGGGTTGCTGGAAAACAGCTTGACGGGCCGGGCCGGCTGAAGGCGCATGGGGCAGAGGGCATGGCGCAAAGGGTGAAGGGATTTGCGATTTGTTCTCAGTTGTTTTATCCTGTGCGCATTGCGCCTTCAGCTATGCGCTTCCCCGCTTGCCAGCCAGATCGCTTGTCCCAAGGAGATCCTTTGCCCAAAAAACACCGCATTCTGTGTGCTGCGATCCTGCTCGTTTTTTTTGCCGCCACCGGTGTTGCGCTCACCAGGGTGAATTTTCGGATTGACAGCAAGATCATCGACCAGGCGGTGCGACGGTACGGAGACCAGGCCCGGGTCTGGCTGGAGCGGTGGCAGGAGTTGATCCGGCAGGACAGCACTGTTCCGGAGCGGGAGCAGCTCAAAAGGGTTAATGATTTTTTCAACCAGCTGGAGTTTGTTTCCGACATCTCCCACTGGGGAAAAAGCGATTACTGGGCCACCCCGGTGGAGTTTCTCAGCAGCCGGGGGGGGGACTGTGAAGATTTTTCCCTGGCCAAGTACTTTACCCTCAGGGCAATGGGGGTTCCGGAAAGCAAGCTGAAGCTTACCTACGTCAGGGCCCTCGACTTTGACCAGCCGCACATGGTCCTCACCTACTACACCAGCCCTGGCGCCGAGCCGCTGGTCCTCGACAACATCAAAAAAACCATCAAGCCGGCCTCAAAACGGAAAGATCTGGTGCCGGTCTACAGTTTTAACGGCAGCGGGCTCTGGCTGGCAAAGCAACGGGGTCGCGGCATGATGCTGGGCGGCCGCAACCGTCTCACCCTCTGGCAGGATCTCCTAGAACGGATGCCGGAAGGTCTGTTGACAGAGCCGGACAAAAAATTGACCGCAGACAAGGGGAATCGACCATGACACTGTATCGACAGCTCATTCTTTTCATCCTTCTTCTGTTCCTGCTTCTCTTTACCGGAAGCTGGCTGGCAAAGCTTGAAAGCACCCGCTCGTTTCTTTTCAACCAACTGCAATCACACGCCCAGGATACGGCCACCTCCCTGGGACTGTCGCTGTCGCAGTGCATGGCTGATAACGATATGGTGGCGGTTGAGTCCCGGCTCAACGCGATTTTCGACCGGGGCTATTACCGGCTGATCCGGCTCACGGATGTTTCCGGCGCTGTTTTAAAAGAACTTACCCTTAAGGTGAAAATCGAAGACGTTCCGCAATGGTTTGTCCGGTTGTTCCCCTTAGAGACCCCCTATGCCCGGGCAAACGTGATGTCCGGCTGGTACCAGTCCGGCACCCTCATTGTGGAGAGCCACCCGGGCTATGCCTATAAGATGCTCTGGGAGACGGCCACCCGGATGACCATCTGGTTCGCGGGTGCTGGACTTGTGGTCTTGATCGCCGGCAGCCTGGGCCTGCGGATTCTGCTCCGCCCCTTGCAGGAGGTGGAGCGCCAGGCCGAGGCGCTCTGCAACAAGGAGTACCGGATCCAGGAACACCTGCCCCGGACCAGGGAGTTGCGGCAATTGGTCGCAGCCATGAACCGCATGACCATCAAGGTAAAGGAGATGTTTGAGGAGCAGGTGGCCATTGCTGAACGGCTGCGGCAACATGCCTACAGCGACTCCCTCACCGGACTGAGCAACCGTCGTTATCTCGCCAGCCAGGTAGCCGCACATTTTGAGCGTAACGAAAACGCGATCCAAGGGGCACTCCTGCTGGTCCAGGTCCACGAACTGAAAAAACTCAACCAGCAGAAAGGGCTTCAGGCCGGCGATCTGTTAATCAAGCGGGTGGCGGAAATACTCCAGGCCCAAGGTAGCCGGATATCGGGGGTCGAGGTGGCTCGGCTGACCGGCGGCGATTTCTGCATCTTCATGCCCGGCGCCTCACCTGACGATGCCGAACAGGCGGCGGCCGCCATTGTCAACCGGATGACCCTCCTGGCGGTGGAGCAACTCACCCTTTCCGACAATATCGGTCACGTGGGCGCGGCGGTGTATGAATGCGCCACCAATCTGGGTACATTGCTGTCCGAGGCGGATCTGGCCCTGCGCACCGCCCAGCGGAATGGGCCGAACACCTGGCAGGTGGCAACAGTCACCCGGGACTGCGAGAACAAGTACCAGGGGGAACAGGCATGGCGGGCCGCGCTTGAGCGGGCCATAAGGGAACGGAACATCTTCCTGTTTGCCCAGCCCTCGGTTGCCTGTACGGACCGGGACCGGATTGTGCATCTGGAGATCTTCTCCCGGGTGGTCCAGGAAGACGGCGCCCTGTTGAACGCCGGACTTTTCATGCCATACGCCGAGCGGCTTGACCTGGTTGCGGCCCTGGATCTGGTGGTCCTGGAAAAGGTGAAGGAGTTTGACAAGGCGGACCTGGGCACAGACCGGATTGCGATCAATATCTCCCCCTCGTCGCTCCTGGATGATTCCTTCAGCCAACGGACCGAATCCATCCTGCGCAGCCTGCCGGACAAGGCGCCGCGGATCACCTTTGAGGTGGTTGAATTCAGCGCCATCAACCACCTTGACCGGGTCAAGGAGTTCCGTGCCATGGTGGCCCGATACGGACACACCATCGGCCTGGATCATTTCGGCCGGAGTTTTTCCAACTTCGGATACCTGCAATCGCTGCGGCCTGATTTCGTCAAAATTGACCGGGCCTATATCAGCGAACTCAAAGGGCGAGAGAGCGACAGCGGTTTCTTTATCAGCTCCCTGTGCAGTGTTGCCCACAGCCTTGATATCGCCGTGGTCGCGATCGGGGTGGAGGAAGAACGGCAGTGGCAAATCCTGCAGGAACTCAACCTTGACGCCATGCAGGGCTACTTCATCGAAAAGCCCTATCCCATTAAGCTTCGCACCACCGGAAACGATCCACCAACCGATGATCGAGATTCTGAAAGGGTTTTCAAGGGCAGGAAAAGATAGTTAATGGTTGTTTGTTAATTGTTGATGAACTCGTAACAACCCGAAAGGCTTCAAATGCCACCCAATAAAATCAACAAGTTACAAGACGAATCACGTCCGTCGAGCGGGTTGTTGCGAGACCGACAATTGTTAATGGTAACAGCATGTTAAAATCTATTAACCAAGAACCAAGAACCAAGAACCAAGAACCCCGACTCCTGACCCCTGGAGCAGGTATTAAAAGGTATGGATCTTGCCGCGGCCGGAGATGAGAGAGTCTTTTCTACGAGCCGGACAATGTAGCGATCAGTTGTGACCGCCCGGCTCAGAATAACTGGAGCAGCTCCTTGTAGGCACGGACCGCCACCTTGGGGTCCGAGGTCATGATCAGGTATTTCTTTATCCACTCGGGCGCTCGGCCGAGCGCCACCATTTCAAGAATCTGGTCCTTGGCACCCTGCCAGAATTCTTCGGCCCCCTCGGTGCCGAACAGCACGATCGGCACCCGTTCCGAAATGGAGAGCTTGAAGTTACACAGGGTGATACCCAGTTCCTCCAGCGAGCCCAGCCCGCCCACGTTGAAGATCGGGAAGGTGGCCACCTCGAACCATTTCTGGCGGCTGTGGCGGCATTTTGACTGGAAGACCTGGCAGAAATCCACGTCAGTGGTCATGGCCTGGTCGGTGATCTCCAGGAAATTGGCACCAGAGAGGATCCCGTGCTTACGGGCGACATTATTGGCCTCTTGCATCACCCCGCTGCCGCCGCCGGTGATGATGCCGATGTTTTTTTGGCCCCAGAAATCGATCAGAGCCTGGATCAGCTCGTTTAACCGTTGGGCCGCCTTCCTGGTAAGTTTCTGGTTCGACCCGTAGAAGGCGAACAGCATCGATTTATGGAAGTCGGCCAGCCGCTCCGGCCGGACAAAATAACCCTTGCCGTCCCGCATGGTGCTGACCATCAGCGACCCGGTCAGGTCAGATACCCAGTAGACATCGATCCCCAGGTCGTAGTATTCGCCCAGTTGGTTGTGGTCCCGGTCCGAGAGAAAGGGGCCGTACTTGCAGGACGGTTCGTAGAAGTAGATGGCCTTGATCCTGTTTTTGGAGGCCAGATAGATGATGTCGTGGTGCTCGACCACGTTGGGGAAATATTTCATGATCAGGGTGGCCGGTTGCTTCAGCCCCTTGATCCTGGCGGTGGCAAAGATGTGCGGGCAGGCGGACTGGGGCGAGGCGTAGCGCCGTACCATCGAGCAGTTTATCTTGGATACCCGGCAGGGCTCGTCCGGGCCGTTGAGCAGGATCGGCGCCTTGTTCAGGGTAGACGACCTGCCTTGAACCACCACCAGGGGGCGATCGACAAAGTGGCAGGTGGAGTTCTTGATCGACTTGAATCTTTTTTGAAAGGTGTTCAGGAAAGGGTAGGAGAGGGAGTTGTCTTGAACCGCGGTTTTCCGTTTCGGTCTTCCGGAATTATCCCGGCGGCCCCGGTAGATCTTGGCCCGGATGACCGGGTTGACAATGGTGTTCTTGCTGTTGTTCACTATTTCAAGGTAGATGCCGACCCCCCTGGTCTTGATCGGGTCGAGCACGGTTGCCGGTAGGTGCTTGCCGAACTCGAAGCCGCTTTGCAGGACAACGTAGTGCTCGTTGAGATACATCGAGCAGGTGGTGATGATGCCCTCGTTGGGCGGGATGATCACCGTGTCCACCTCCTCGCGGTACTGGTACTGGTTCAATATCTCCCGGCCGTCATGCTCCAGCAGGATCCGGGCCAGGATTTTCCGGTCCGCGTCTTCCCGCAACCGGCAGATCGCGGAATGGGGCCTGATCAGAATGGTGCCGTCACTGGAGATGGTGGTGGAATCGGGAAGCTTCAGGTCGCCGCGCTTGAGCGCCGCCAGCACCTCGTCGGAGCTGAGCAGGGCCTCGGGATCGCAGTAGACCAGGCGGCCCACCGGAAAGCCTTCGTCAAAAAAATCCTTGAGAATATCAAGCCCGGGATAGCCGGGGATGACCCGGGTGGCGACCATCGACAGGCTGAGCCGGTTGCCCTCGATGGTGCCGAGCCGGGGGGCTTCGCAACTGATCTGGATACCGAGCCGGGCGATCCGGGAACGTTCGCTGAAAATAAAGGGATCATGCTGCTGGGTGAGGCGGGCAATGCTTTTTGCCGGGGGCTCGACCTGTTGTTTAAGCTCTTCGGACAGCTCAAAGGCGGCCTCAAAGGAGATGGATTGGTCGGTGCGGTGAAAGACCTTGGTAATGATGCCGTCGGAAGACTGAAGGAAACCGCGGAACGATTGAATTCTGTTTTCTGTTGCCATGAGAATGCCCTGTTTATTTTTTTGCAAAGCCGTTGCCCTCGCCAACGGCGGGAGTGAAGGCATTGTGACATCTGCGTTGGCAACGGACAACATTTTTCTGACTTTCCGGCGGGGACTCGTAAAACGGAACCTGGGGACAGGTATGGCAAAGAAGAGTGTCCCCGCAACGGGTGATGTTGCCCGGAATTATCAAGTTTTCCGGTCGAGGTGTTTATGTTTGGGCGGCTATGAAACGGAATGACGTTACTCTAGGGAAGTCTCTACGGCAACGAGTAAGGAAGATTTGCGTGGAAGGAAATTGGTGCCCCCGGTAGGATTCGAACCTACGGCTCCAGGATTAGGAATCCTGTGCTCTATCCCCTGAGCTACGGGGGCAATTTGATCGGCTGGCATAATACCCGAATCGGGCAAGAAATCAATATCAATAGATGAGGGGCCATCGGTTCGGGCGGCTGACCACCCGATTCATTATACTTTTTCTCCTCTGTGGCGGTAAACATTCCCGGGGTAATTGCCATCCTTCCTTGCCGCGAAAACAGCGCGACTCCCTCCCTCTCCCTGGAACTGACCAGGAATCCTTTGTACGAAAAAAGTGATAGTTCTTGTCTGGTACTTTAGTGGTAAAAAAAAACTAGGCTTGTGTTTTCGAATGGAACCGTCTAGAGTCGGCAGTTAATTTTTCCAGGCAACCCGGGGGGGACGAAAAAACAAGACGTTCGCTGCATTATCGTCGCCCGTATACCCAGGAATCAAAGCGATATTGGAGCGTGAAATCCGTGGCTGTAGAAGGGGAGAGAGGGGAGCAGAGACGGCATGAACGGTATCCGGCCAAGGAGGGCGGAGTGGCCTCTCTGCGGATCGGTTCGGATGTCAGGCTCGGGAGCATCGTTGATGTGAGCCGGGGCGGGTTGGCGTTCCGTTACATAGACGAGGCCTCGCACCAGGGTGAGCGCAATGTTGCCCTGGATATCCTTTACGGCCAGGACGACTTCCTGCTTGAAAAGATTCCAGCCCGGGTGGTCAACGACTTCGAGACCGTGAACGAATTCTCCTTCAACCTTCTGCCGGTGCGCCGTTGCAGTCTCAGCTTCGGCGAGTTGACCGCCCAGCAGGAGGAGCAACTGGAGTATCTCCTGGCCAACTATACCCCCCGCGTCCACTCCTGATCCTGCATTTTTCTTATTTCCCGTATTTTCCCAAAGCGTGTTGGCCGGCCCTGGTTGCGGAATCAGGTTAGATATTACCTTCGATCAGGCGCAGGAGGCTGGCCAGGTCCATGGCCCCGGGCTGACGGAAGACCTGCCGGCCGTTTTTGAAAACGGCAAGGGTGGGGATGCTGCGGATCTCATACCGGGCGGCGATCTCTTGCTCGGTTTCGGTGTTGAGCTTGGCCATTCTGACCCGGGGTTCCAGCCGGGCCGCGGCCTGCTCAAAGACCGGGCCCATTGCCTTGCAGGGTCCGCACCAGGGGGCCCAGAAATCCACCACCAGGGGGATCTCGTTCCGGGCAAGATGGATGTCAAAGGTGTTTTTATCTAATTCCAGGGGCTGGCCGACAAACAGTTTTTTTCTGCAGCGGCCGCAGCTGGGTTGCTCGGCGATCCTTTCCCCGGGGACCCGGTTGACCGCATTGCAGTGGGGGCAGACGATATGCAGCGCGCTCATCACCTCTCCTTTCCGGCTGGGCCGGGCGTGGTATTGTTTCCCGGATCATTGCTGATCGCCTGATCATCCCGGCCGTCCCCGAACAGTCGTTTGATAGAGGCAAAAAGGGTCTTTATTCCCTGCCAGATTCTGGGCAGCAACCAGATCATCAGGATGATGAACAGTACCAGCAGGCAGATAAAGACAATGGGATGGTGCAGGGCGATCCACAGGCCGCCGATCACCGCCACATCTTCGCCGAGCGAGGCGATCCAGTTGGAAAAGGGCTCGGGCGAGGCATTGATCAGCAGCCGGGAACCGGACTTGGTGGCATGGGTGCCGGCGGCCAGGCCACCGCCCAGGATTCCGGCGGTCAGGATGACGGCCGGGTCCATATTGCCAACCGCGCCAGCGGCCAGCAGGGCCCCGGCCGGAATCCGGATAAAGGTATGGATGGTATCCCAGCCGCTGTCCACCCCCGGGGTCTTGTCAGCCACGAACTCGGCCAGGTACATGATCCCGGCCGCGCCGATCACCATCGGATTCATCAGGATCTCCAGCTGTTCGGGCAGAATTATGTTGTTGGTCACCCCGAGGAGACCCAGGACCAGGATGGCGGCATAGAGGTTGATGCCGCTGGCCCAGGCCACCCCCATGGACAGGGCGATGATGCTGCTGATATGGTCAAGCTGCTCCATGGTTCCCCCCTCTGTTTTAATCGCTGCAGCCGCAGTTATCTTCCTCTTCCCAGCAGTCCCGGCAGACCCACAACTCCCAGTTCTGCTTCCAGATCAGCTGTCCCGCCGGCACCAGGACCTTGCAGGACTCGCAGGTGTCGAGCCGCCGGTCATCCTCTGTTTTTTTATTTGTTTCGTCCATGTCCCGGGTCACGGTTGTTTCCCCCGGCGAATATTTATAGGTCATCCGGCCTGAAGCGTATTAATGGACAGAAAAAACAGTGGGCGGTGGATGGTGAAAAAACATGGAGCAGTGGTCGTGGTCAGAATATAATATTCTCTGCCCTCTGATAAACCGGAAGTCAGGTTTCACTGTCCAGCGTTGAGCCGTTACCGTTGCCCGGCTGTCTGTTTCTGGCTGCTTTCAGCACCGAATAACCAACAATTCCCGAGAGAAACGACCCTGCAAGGATTGCCAGTTTGTCCGTATACTGAAAAATACGGGCATCTTCAAATGCCAACGAGCCGATAAACAGGCTCATGGTAAACCCGATTCCGGTTAATACTGATACACCATAGAATTGCATCCAACCACTGTCTTTTGGAAGTACGGCAAATTTAAGTTTTATTGCCAGCCAGCTGAAACCGAACACCCCGAGCTGCTTGCCGATGAACAGGCCAAGCATGATGCCCAGCGGTAACGGTCCGGCCATTTGGCTGAAAGACATCTGGGTGACCTTTACGCCTGCATTAACAAAGGCAAACAGGGGCAGGATGAAAAGGGCCACCCAGTAATGGAGCCTGCGTTCGATCTGTTTTACGGGTGAAACAGGCTGGTTGTTCGCATCTTTTGCGTTCAGCGGAATTGTAAACGCCAGGGCCACTCCCGCCAATGTTGCGTGGACACCGGACTTGAGAACGCTCACCCATAATACCAGCCCGACCAGGAAGTAGGCTGTTTTCCTGGCAACGCCGAATCGATTAAGGGCGATTAAGACCGCCAGGGCCATGGCGGCAACGGCAATGGACAGGGCGGACAGGTCGGTTGCATAAAAAAGGGCGATAATTATGATTGCCCCCAGATCGTCGATAATGGCCAATGCCATTAAAAATATTTTAAGGGAAACAGGAATCCGGTTGCCCAGCAGAGAGAGGATGCCCAGGGCAAAGGCAATATCCGTGGCAGTCGGTATTGCCCATCCGCTGATCGCGACGGGGTCGTTGCGGTTGAAGGTTAAATAGACCGCCGCTGGAACCACCATTCCGCCAACCGCGGCAATGCCGGGTAATATAAGCCGGTTTAAGGAGGACAAATGTCCTTCCAGTGTTTCCCTCTTCACCTCCAGGCCGATTAACAGGAAGAAGATCGCCATCAGGCCGTCGTTTATCCAGTGGTAAAGCGACTTATCAATACTGAATATACCGATTCGTATTTCCACCGGGATATGTAGAAACGATTCATACAACGTTGACAGTGACGTATTGCTTAATATCAGCGCCAAAACAGTCGCAAACATCAACAAGATGCCACTTGTTGATTCTTTTTTTATGAATTTTTCGATTGTTTTCATTTCACGGGAGTGGCAGAAGGATATCAGCGGATTCCATGCATGGTGATTTACATAAAACAGCCCATAGATCCAAATCCTGTTTCAAAGAAATCCACGGCCCTTGAAACAGGAGGGAGAATCCATGAGCCTGGTAAATTTATCCCAAGATCACCCAAGATCAAAGCTTTTTCGGTTAACAATGTTACGTTCGGTTGTTTTTTTTACTCCTGATTTGTAACCACTCACAGGGTAAGCCCCGCCGGACTCCGGGTTCGGTGCCCTGTGAGCGCGGATATGCTTTTCGTTTTTCAGCTGGCGGCCGGGGAGGGCGGCTCGTTTATCCGCAGCCGGTTCTTTATGAGCAGAATCCCGCCGAAGATGATCAGACCACCGCCCAGCCAGGCGGTGGGCCCGGGGATCTCGCCCCAGAAAAAGTACCCGTAGAACACGGCCAGAACCACCGAGGCATAGCTGGACGAGGCCACCACCGGGGCCCGGTCGCGCTGGTAGGCCAGGGTCATGAACAGCTGGCCCAGGCTGGCGAACAGGGCAATGCCGATAATAAAGGGCCACAGTCCGGCGGCGGGCATGACAAAGCGGGGGATGACCCAGAGTCCGGTGGCCAGGGCGGTGAGCACGGTGAAGTTAAAGACGATCACCAGGGGGAAGTCAGTGGCATTGAGGCGCCGGACCATGATATGGGCCAGGGCCGAGAAAAAGGCCGCGCCCAGGGCGGCAAAAGCGGCCAGGGACCAGGACGCGCCGGGCCGCATGATTAAAAAAACGCCGACAATGCCGGTACCGATGGCCACCCAGGCCGAGCGCGGGGTTTTCTCGTTAATCAGGAGCGGCGCCAGCAACGAGAGGATAAGCGGCTGGGACCGGCCGATAAAGATGCAGTCGGCCAGGGGCATATGGGTCAGGGCATAAAAAAAGCCGAACATGGCGGTCATGCCGCAGGCGCTGCGCAGGAGAATGGTTTTTTTTGCCTGCACCATCAGGGGCCGCTTGCGGACCCGGATGATCAGCAGGAGGATCGGTATTGAGAGCAGGCAGCGCAGGAATACCAGCTCGGCCAGGGGGATACCGGTGCCCGCGCCCTTGATCAGGGCGGACATGGTGGCAAAGCTCGTCGAGGCGAGCAGCATGAAAAATATTCCCATCAGGCGATTCCGGATCAAAAGGCCGGCAAAGCAGGCCGGGCCATGGTAAACAAAAAGGGTCGAAATGACAATCCAGCGGGAGGCGGGGGGGCCGGGTCCGTGGACGTCCGGCCGTGGGGTTATCTGAAAGTTGTCACAAGGCGCCGACCTTGCCGTGCCGGAGTGACGACTTTTAGATAATGTAGTGGCTCATCATCTTTTTTACTGATTCCGGGCCGTAAAACAGTTCCCGGAATCTCCTGTATCCCGCCTCACCCATCTGCGGCCATTGGCCCGCCATGGCCAGCAGCCGTTCAATGGCCGTTGCCAGGCTGCCGGGGTCATCGGGCTCGGCCACGATTCCGGTCACCCGGTCGACAACCGCCTCAATGCTGCCGGTCCGGGTACAGACCACCGGCAGTTTCATGGCCATGGCCTCCATGACCGCAAACGGCAGTCCCTCGCTCCGCGACGGCTGGACGTAGATGTCGGCAACGTTCAGTATCCGCCAGGCCTGGTCACGGATCCCGGGCCAGTGGACCAACCGGGAAATACCCAGCTCATCCGCCAGCCCGGGCAGTTGTGACTGCTCGGGATCTATCCCGACAACCACCAGGTGGAGATTTTTCTGCTTGTCTTGCCGGACAATCCGGGCCAGGGCCTTAAACAGGACATCAACCCCCTTTACCTCGTGGTCAAAGGCGATGCAGGCCAGGACCACGGCCTGCTCCGGGATGGCGTACTGTTCCCGCAGCCGGCCTTTTTTTTGCCCGGAAGGCGTATGTTCCCCGAAAAGACCCAGGTAGTGGGTGGTCAGTCTGTTGGCGGCAACGCCTCCCTGGATCAGGGCATCCCGGACCAGGTTGGAGACCGGCAGGATCCGGTCATACCGGTTATAGGCGGCCGGCCATAATTTACAGGGCACCAGGTGGACCGAACTGATACATTTCCTTACCCCGAAAAGCCGGGCCACCAGGGGGGTAAGCAGCAGGGCGTACCGGTTGACAAAGTGGGTGTGGATTATTTCCGGCCGGACTGTGCCCAGCAGCCGGACAAGCGTGAACAGGGCCTGGAGCGGATTTGTGTTTACCGGCCGGACAAGTAGTTTTGCGTGCAGATCTTTCAGGTCATTCAGGTATGCCGTCACCTCTGGCAATGATTCGTACTGGAAGACCGTCTTGTACCGATGCTGGTTGCAGAGCCTGGTCAACTGGACAAAGTAGTTCTCCAGGCCGCCGTACTTGGCACCGCCCATGCCGGTTATGTGCAGGATGGTTTTGGGATGCATGTCAGGAGTCCCGGTCCCTGGTTGGCGCAGCCCTGAGCAACCCGGAGAAGCCGACACATCGATAGCCGGCCGATTGCATTGCCTTGACAAAGGTGTAAAGGGAACTGCTGGTCAAGGTTTTCCATAGATATTTCCAGGCGCCCGGTTGGCGGGAGATCCGGGCCGAAGTGAGCAGCGTCAGCAGGCCGAGAGAGAGCGCCCGGCGGAAAAAGGACCGGCGCCGGTCCTCCAGGTCCGCGGCCAGCCGCGCCTGCAGGCCATTGGCCCGGATGGCCTGCGGATCAACCTGTTGCATGATGAACTGTTTGAACAGCTCCCGGTTGTTGTCCCGGTGCTGCATATAATGGATCGGGATCCCGGCAGCGGCATAACAGCGCCAGAAGCCGGGGTCTGCATAGGCAAGCATGGTGCGGCCCGGTCCCATGGTCTCGGTGAGGTTGACGAACCCGGCCTCCGGGTCCCGGCTCAACAGGGGGCCGCATTGGCCGCTTGCAACGTGCCGGCAGGAGTCAACAATGGCCCGGTAGCGTCTGCCCGCCACCTGTTTGGTGATACCCGGGTTATAGCCCCAGGCCGGGGCGACAAAGCCGGTGGGCGAGACCCCGAACCGCTGTCTGATCTCCGCCTCGCAGGCCTTTAGATGCTGTCTGGTCTCTTCCTGGTCAAGGTCAAGAAACTCCCGGGGATCAAGCTCCTTTTTCCCCGAGGCCGGGTCGCGGAGATGGATCATGCCGTGGCAGCCGATCTCAAGGGCGCCGGATTTCACGCCCATGGCCATCTCCTGAATGGAAGCGGGCATGGCCGGGGCGATCGGCACCGGGCCTTGGGCCGCTGCCTGGTAATGGGAAGAGTACATCATGGTTATTATGCCGCCGGTCCGTTGGGCAAACCGGCGCAGCCGGCGGATCATCCGGGCCCGGGCCCGGTCGAGCCGGGGCGATATGGTCCCGCCCAGCATGACGATTTTTTCAGCGGTAAGCGGCAGGTCGTCTATTCTGATTATTGCCAAAGGCTCCATCCGGGGGTGAATGTTTTTTACTATCCGGTGCAGCCAGTTGGAGAGAATCGGGTAGAGCATCGGCGCGGCCGGCGCCCCGAACTGCCAGGGGTCCACCCCGGCCAGCAGATGGGGCGGGTTGAGCGCGATTATCGGCAGGCCTTGATGGCGGACCAGTATCTCCAGGGCCGGCCTGTCCGGGATCAGGGTAAAGGAGATGCCGGGCGCTGGAATCTCCAGGATGTCGGGCACCCCCTTGAGGAGCGGGTTCCGGTGCGCCATCCTGAAGGTGTTGCAATAGCCGTTTGAACCGGTTTTTTCCTGCTGCCGCCGGGCCAGGGGGCGGTCATGGATATCAATGCCGGTGTTTTCCAGGAAGGTGACAACCGGGGCACTGGCGTAACAGCCGGTCAGGGAGGCGGCAGCCTGGATCTCATCCTCGGAGACAGCAACACTGTAGGCCATAGCCGGTTCGGTGTGCGCGGCAATAGTCTCGAAGGAGCGAAAAGAGACCGGGATGTTCCAGAGCAGGCTCAATTGGCGCCAGGCCATGATGTGCCGCCGGGCCAGGTTGTTCGGCTCTTCTTTTCCCGAGATAACGACAATCGGTGCCATGAATATCCGTGATAACCGGTAAGGAGTCAAAAATACGTTATTACGTTATATTATGTAACATCTCTTGTTTAACACAACTTGAAAGCTTCAGGTAGAATGAAATAAAGAACAGGAATCGGGCCAACTCCTTCTTGCCGGCGGAATGGATCGCAGCCCCGGCCGGCAACTGAAATTGGATTCTTAAAATCCGTTGACCAGGCGGCCGGGCGCCGGTATCATCTTTTTTTTAAAAAAAACCGCGACCGCGCCTGGGCCGGCCGGCAGAGACATGGGAGAATCATGGGCACATCGATTAACCACACCCTGGGAACCAGTGAAGTCATCTGGAACCTGGACCATCTGTATCTCGGGTATGACGATCCGGCCATTGCCGGGGATGAGCGCAAGGCTGAGTCAGAGGCCGCGGCGATCAACCGCGGGTTTGCCGGCCGGGTGGCCGGGCTCGGTCCGGAGGAGCTTCTGCAGCTGGTCCGGCGGCTGGAGTCCCTGGAGACCATCCTCGGCCGGCTGTCCACCTTTGCCTTTTTAAACTTTGCCGTTGCCACCGATGACCAGCAGGTGAGCGCTTTTCTGCAGCGGGTCCGGGAACTGGCCAGCCGGGTGGGCAGGGAGACGGTCTTTTTTGAGCTGGAATGGAACCAGCTGGATGAGGAGCGGGTCAAGGCCCTGCTCGCCTCCGGGAACCTGGCCTCGTATCGCCATTATCTTGGCGCCATGCGCCGTTATGCCCCGCATCAGCTCTCTCAGGTCGAGGAGAAACTGCTTCTGGAACGGGCCCCGGTGGGGCGCGGTTCCTGGACCACCCTGTTTGAGAAGGTGATGGGAGCCTTCAAGTTCGGCGAAAAGGGCCGTACCGAAGAGGAGGTGCTTTCCGATCTCTATCATGCTGAACGCGAGGTGCGGCAACAGGCGGCCGCGGAACTCACCGCAGGGCTTAACAGCCAGCTCCACGTACTCACCCATGTATTCAACACCCTGCTGGCCGACAAGATGATCAACGACCGGCTGCGCAGGTATCCCTCCTGGGTCAGTTCCATGAATCTGGGCAACGAACTGGAGGATTGCACCGTGGAGGTGCTCATCAAGGCGGTGATCTCGCGTTACGATATCGTCCAGCGCTACTACCGGGTGAAGAGGGAACTTATCGGACTGGATGAACTGAAGGACTATGACCGCTATGCGCCCCTGCCCCATCTGCCTGATACCAAAATTCCCTGGACCGAGTGCCGGCGGATGGTCCTGGAGGCCTTTGCCGGGTTCTCGCCGGACATGGCCGGGATCGCCGAGCGGTTTTTTGAAGAGCGCTGGCTTCACGCGCCGGTGGGCAAAGGCAAGCGGGGAGGCGCCTTTGCCCATCCCTGCGTGCCGGAGGTCCATCCTTACGTGCTGGTCAATTATACCGGCACCCTGCGCGACGTCTCCACCGTGGCCCACGAACTGGGCCATGGGGTGCATCAATGCCTGGCCGCGGATCGCGGTTATTACAACAGCGACACCCCCCTGGTCCTGGCCGAGACCGCCTCGGTCTTTGCCGAGTTGATCGTGTTCAAGGCCCAGCTTGCTTTACTGGACAACATTGATGAGAAGCGGGCCTTTATCTGCCAGAAGCTGGAATCGGTTTTCGCCACCGTATTCCGGCAGATATCCATGAACCGGTTCGAGGACCTGGTGCATAACGGCAGGCGGGATGGGGGGGAGCTGTCCACTGAGGCGATTTCCAGACACTGGCTCGCCACCCAGCGGGCGATGTTCGGCGACTCGGTGACCATGACCGATGATTATGCGGTCTGGTGGTCCTATATCCCCCATTTCCTGAGTACCCCGGGCTATGTCTACTCCTATGCCTTTGGCGAACTGCTGGTGCTCGCCCTTTACAACCTCTACGAGCAGGAAGGAGACTCTTTTGTGCCCAGGTATCTCGACCTGCTCAAGGCCGGCGGCAGCCGGAGCCCCTATGAATTGCTCAAACCGTTCGGAGTTGATCCGGATGATCCCGGGTTCTGGACCGGCGGCCTGGCGATCATCGACCGGATGCTGACCATGGTCGAATAGCAAGATCACGGGGTGGTGCGGATAAGCGAGTGCAACGAGACTCCGGGATGCGCTACCCGATGATCGTTCAGGTCAGTGCTTGTCCCAGACGGCCAGGGCCTCCTGATAGACCCGGGACCGGGCAAGACCCAGGTCCTGGCTCAGCCGCTGGACCGCCTCTTTCAGGCTTGTTCCTTTTTCCTTATACCAGGCAAGGGCGGCGGCAAGATCCTCGGGCGGGGTTTCCTGCGGGACCGCACCCCTGATCAGTATCACTGATTCGCCCTTGATCTCCCGTTCGCCAAGCTCTTCCAGCAATTCCACCAGCCGGACCGGTCGCAGCTCCTCGTGCAGCTTGGTCAATTCCCGGGCCCAGAATATCTGGCGGTTGCCGAGGATCTCCAGGCAGGCGGCAAGGGTTTTTTCGAGCCGGCGGGGAGACTCGTAAAAGACCAGGTCCCGTTGTTCGTGGACCAGCGAGGTGAGCAGCCGTTGTTGTTCCGCTGCCCGGGAAGGGAGAAAGCCGAGAAAGACAAAGGCGCTGTTCAAGAACCCGGCAACGCTTATGGCGGTGGTCAGGGCCGAGGGGCCGGGAACGGGCACCACCGGGACGGATACCGCCCGGGCGGCCCGGACCAGGATCGAACCCGGATCGGAGATTCCCGGGGTGCCGGCATCGGAGACCAGGGCCACGTTGCGGCCCTGGAGCAGGGCCTGGATAATTTTTGCGCTCCGGGACTTTTCCTTGTCCTTGTAGTAGCTCTTGAGCGGGGTGTTGAGCCCGAAATGGGTCAGCAGTTTTCTGGTATGCCGGGTGTCCTCGGCAGCGATCAGATCAACCTCGCCCAGGATCCGGATTGCCCGCAGGGTAATATCCTCCAGGTTGCCGATGGGAGTGGCCACCACATAAAGGGTGCCGGTCTGGTGCAGGGGTCTGCTCATGGTCTGGCTCCGGAATAGTTGGAAAAAGGTAACCGTTCACCAGGGGCTATGGATTTACGGAAACCATCATTCTACAGCAGGGCAGGGCGGGAGCGCAATCGTAATTCCCGGCCGCCGGCCGGCCGGGTCACTATTTGCTGCTGTTTCATCACCGCGGCCCGGGCTTGCCTCTAACTCCGCCCCGGTTCATTGTTTTTCAGGCGCGTCCTGGTATTCCGACCTGGTAAAATACTAGCATAACCCTGGTACTGATGGGCATATAGTCGTTGCAGAGTTGCTGAAATCTGGATATATTTGCTGCGTTGTATACCACATTGTGGCAGTTGCCGGGGGTAATAATAACGGTCTTCCCCGGAGACAAAGAGAGAGAAAGGAGAGGGGCTGCCATGACCAGCAATGGCGCCGAGATGGCGGGTAGTGTCGGCAGGAGTCGGAAGGATGCTCAAAAAAGAGAGCCTGAACCGTTCAAGCGGTCCGGTCTTGACCGGCGGTCGGGCGATGACCGGCGGCGGGCCTATCATGTCGATTATTTTGATCAGGGCGGTGTTGAGCGGCGTTGCGGCGAGAGGCGGAACCCGGAGGAAAAGCGCGATGGCTGGATTCGGGTCGGCAAGTGGGTGGGGATCTGTATCGGCCCGCATTGTCTTGCCGCCGGCCGGAAAAAATCCGCGGCCAGGCAGTTCCCCGGCCAGGGCCACGGCATGCTCGGGGCCCCGCCCCTGGAGAGGAGTATCTCCGGGATTATCGAACGTCAGCTTGAAGAGAATGACCCGGCCATTGTGGGACGAACCATCAGGCGTCTCTGTCGAGACGGAATGGCCCGGTCCGAGGCCATGCATGCCGTGGGCCTGACCTATGCGATGCTTGTTTTCCAGGGTATGGAGGAGAACCGGCCCTTTGACATAGCGGAATATGTAGTCCGGTTGGGCTCCATGCCCAGCCTGGCATGCCGTCCGGCAGCAACCGACCTCGGGGCGGGTGATTCCGCAATGACATCATTCCCGAACCCGTGACCTTGCCGGCCCTGCCCGGCAACCTTGTTTTCAGACGGAGACCCGGGATTGACATTCGGGGAAGGGTTTGTTAAATTATATATATGAGTGTCTGATCATATATGCATAAGGGGCGGTATGACCCATCACCAAGATCTCTGCGACTGCCGGGTGATCCACCGGGACCTGGTGGAGCGGGCGCGGAACATGGCCCTTGCGCCAGGGGTGCTTGACGATCTCAGCCGGATCTTCAAGGCCCTGGCCGATCCCTCGCGGCTTAAGATAATCCGGGCCCTCGAACAGCAGGAGATGTGTGTCTGCGACCTGGCCGCCCTGCTCGGAATAAGCGAGTCAGCGGTCTCGCACCAGTTGCGGCTGCTGCGGACCATGCGGCTGGTCAGGAACCGGCGGGCCGGCACTATTCTCTACTATCGGCTGGACGACAACCATGTGGCCGGCCTGATCCGCCTGGCCCTGGAGCATGTTAATGAAAAATAACCGTTCAAGCCGTTCGAACGATCAAACGGTTTGAACGATTATTTTATTGTGAGATTTCCCATGGATTTTATTATTCAGGTATTACAGGAATCATGGCATCTTTTTCTGGATGCAGCCGTTTATATCCTCTTCGGCCTGCTGGTGGGCGGCCTGCTCAAGGTATTTCTCCATCCGGCCTTTGTGGCGAACCATCTGGGCCAGGGCCGGTTCGGCTCGGTGATCAAGGCCGCCCTGCTCGGCATCCCGATTCCCCTCTGCTCCTGCGGGGTGCTGCCAGCGGCGGCCTCATTGAAAAAACAGGGCGCCAACAACGGCGCCACCACCGCCTTTCTCATCTCCACCCCGGAGTCCGGGGTCGACTCGATAGCGATTTCCTATGCCCTGCTTGATCCGATCATGACCGTGGCCCGGCCGGTGGCTGCTTTTTTTACCGCCGTGGCCGCCGGAGTGGTTGAAAACATCTTTCATACCCAGAAGGAGGAGGACTGGCTGCGGGTGGTGGACAGGAGCTGCCCGGTGGACAACTGCTGCGACGGTAACGACTGTCCGCCCGACAAGCATGCCCGGCATCACGGATTTTTCGAGAAACTGCGGATAGGGATCGGTTTTGCGGTCAATGATCTCTGGGCCGAACTGGCGGGCTGGTTCTTTGCCGGGTTAATTCTGGCCGGGGTGATCAGCGTCCTGGTCCCCACCGAGATGATGAGTAGTTATCTGGGCGGCGGGCTGCCCTCCATGCTGATCATGCTGGCGGTGGGTATCCCGATGTATATCTGCGCCACCGCCTCCACCCCGGTGGCCGCGGCCCTGATCCTGAAAGGGGTGAGTCCGGGCGCGGCCCTGGTTTTTCTCCTGGTGGGGCCGGCCACCAATGTTACCTCGCTGTCAGTGCTCTTCGGCATTCTCGGCCGCCGGGCCACGGCGATCTACCTGGTCATGCTTTCCCTGTTCGCGGTGGTCAGCGGCCTGATCCTTGACCGGATCTATTCGGGATTCGGGATTTCGGCCCAGGTAGTGATCGGCCGGGCCGCGGAACTGGTACCTGCCTGGCTCCAGCTCGGCTCGGCCCTGCTCCTGCTTATTTTCTCGATCCGGCCCTTGCTGGCCATGATTCGTCGGATCGGCCGCCGGTCCCACTCCCACGGCCAGGGCC
The DNA here is from genome assembly GCA_021647905.1 of Desulfobacterales bacterium. NCBI lineage: Bacteria > Pseudomonadati > Thermodesulfobacteriota > Desulfobacteria > Desulfobacterales > Desulfobacterales bacterium. Next base: position 25,830 of record JAKITW010000023.1, read on the forward strand.
ACGGGTCCTGTTCCCCGGGGTGTTGCGAGACTCCCGGAATCAGGGACAAGATCAACGGGAAAGGGTGATCGCTTACCCTCCCCGGGCAAAATCCACCGGGCAGCGGACCGTGCTGCCGGCCTTGTTCTTGAACAGTAAAAAACCCTTGTCCAGGCCGTGACGATAAAGGTCCCGGGTAATGCGCACATCGTCGCTGCAGTATTGGGCAAGCTCCTCCATCCGGCCTTCCTGGTACCACTTGAGCGCCATCAACCCGTTGGCTGATTTTTTCACCCCCAGGGTCACCTGGGCCAGATGGTCCAGTGACAGGCGGTAGCCCAGCCGGTTCCTGATCTCGGCCAGGATATCGAGGCTGGGCAGCCGGGCCAGGTCAAAGGAGGTATAGGCGGACAGGACCCGGTTGTCGAACCGGAGGGTATTGAATCCCACCACCAGCCCAAGCCCCTGCAGCCGGGCGATGAATGCATCCAGTTGATGCTCAAGATAGGGGGTGAAGGTATCGGTTGCCGAATCGTAGAGCACGGCCACGCTCACCCCCATCCGCTCGGCCCGGTGCCAGCCGCCCACCGCGTCGGCCGATCGGATGGTCTCCAGATCAAAGACCCCGTAGTGGATTGAATCCACCGCCCGGCGAATGGTCCGCGTTTTTTTATGAATGACCTTGGTCGCGACCGGTTTCTCAGCAACAACACCGGTCTCCCGGCCCAGCAGCTCCAGAATTATTTGAGCACCCTTTTTATCCATGGGCCGGTTGCCGGAGCCGCATTTGGGCGAGTGCACGCAGGAGGGGCAGCCGATCTCGCAGCCACAGGAGCGTATCGTGTCCAGGGTATTGGCCAACAGCTCCTCGGCCCGGTTGAATGCCTGGCGGGCCAGGCCGATGCCGCCGGGATGACCGTCATAGATGAATATCGCTGGTTTTTTCAGCTGGGGGTGGAAAGGGTAGGCGATCCCGCCCACATCGTTGCGGTCGCAGAGCACCAGCAGCGGAAAGATACCAATGGCCGCGTGCTCGATGGCATGGATTCCGCCCATGAAGTGCAACCGGCGGGCCTGGACCTCTTGGGCCACCGCATCCGGTATCTCGAACCATATCCCCTCGGTCTCGAATACCTGGGGCGGCAGCTCCAGCCTCTCGGTATTGATCAACCCCTGGCCCCTGACCTGCCGCCGCTGGAAACCAATGATCCGGTCAATGACCCGCAGCCGGCCGATATTTACCCGGCAGCCGCGTACCTGGCGGCTGTCCAGGATCTCCAGCACCGTGGTCTCCTTTTCGCTCAGCGGCCGGGTAAAAAATGAGACCTTTCGGGCAAGGGCAATCACCTCCCTGGTTTCGAGATCAAGGGAGGAGATCACGTAGGTGCACCCCTGGTGGAGGTAGACCGCGCCGGGATGGCACTCACGCAGACAGCGGTGGCCGTCGATCTCGCCCAGCAATGTGCGGTCTTGTTCCCTGAAGATCCGAAAGGGGTGGCTGCTGCCGCGCAGGTTCACCTGCCGGTGGGGATAGCGGCGTCCGGTGTGATACCGGTTGCCGTCCGCGGACAGGAGCAGATTGCCCTGCTCAGCCATCCGGCCGGCCAGGTCCCGGGCAGTGTTGCCGAGTATCGGGTCTGTCTTTTCCAGCGGCAGTTCGCCGGCCGCGCAGACAAGATGCCGGCGGATGATTTTTTCGTTGTCCGGGTTCAGGACCACGGCCTCGACCTTTCTTGAGAAGAACTGGTCCGGGTGGCGCATGAAGTACTGGTCCAGGGCATCCTCCCGGGCCACCAGGATCACCAGCGAGTCCCGCTCCCGCCGGCCCACCCGGCCGCTTCGCTGCCAGGTGGCGGTCATGGTCCCGGGATAACCGGACAGGATACAGATATCGAGATCGCCGATATCGATGCCCAGTTCCAGGGCGCTGGTGGAGACCACTCCCAGGAGATCGCCGCTGCTGAGTTTTTTTTCGATTTTACGGCGCTCCCCGGGCAGAAAACCGGCCCGGTAGGCAGTAAGCTTGCCGGACTGTTCCTTCAATCTTGTCCTGGTCCAGATCGAGATCAACTCGGTCATTTTACGGGACTGGGTATAGACAATGGTGCGCAGTTTTTTCGAGATAGCCTGTTCAAGGAGCAGGCTCGCGGCATGGGCGGTCGAGTCCAGGGGATTGATCAGCAGAAAATGGCGGCCGGCCCGGGGCGCGCCGGAGCGGGTGACAACGGTCACCGGACGGCCGAGCAGGTTCTCCGCCATCTCAAGCGGGTTGCCCACTGTGGCCGAGCACATGATGAACTTCGGGTCTGCCCCGTAATGGCGGCAGATGCGCTGGAGTCTCCTGATCACCCAGGCCATGTGCGAGCCGAAGATGCCGCGAAAGGTGTGGGCCTCGTCCAGGATAATAAAAGAGAGGCTGCTGAAGAAACCGGCCCAGCGGTCATGAAAGGGGAGCAGGGCCAGGTGGAGCATGTCCGGGTTGCTGATCAGGATCCGGGGTGGATTCTCCCGCAGCTTGCGGCGCTGGGTGGCGCTGGTATCCCCGTCATAGATGGCGGTCCTGAATCTTTTTTCATCCGCCAGCCCGGCGGAAAGTTCGGAAACAGCCCGCAGCTGGTCCTGGGCCAGGGCCTTGAGCGGAAAGAGATAGAGCGCGGTTACATCCCGGTTGCCCAGGATCTTCTCGAACACCGGCAGGTTATAGATCAGACTCTTGCCGCTGGCAGTGGGGGTGGATATCAGGATGTCCTTGCCGGCCCGGATCGCGTCCACGGCCTCGGCCTGGTGGCGGTACAGGGAGTCGATCCCGAGCCGGGCCAGGGCCGCGGCCAGTTCCGGGAACAGTGGCCGGGCCAGTTTTCCGGACCTGGTCTCCTGCCGCGGTATCCACTGGTGGTGGACCAGGCCGGGGCCGAGCCGGCGAGATTCTTTCACCTGCTTGATGTATTGGATGAGAGTTGATTGAGACACAAGATTTTTCTTTAATCCGGCCTGGTGCGTGCCGGGTTCCGGTTCGGGGGCGGTTATTGTCAGCCTATTGTCAACCCTTTTCCGGTTTCATTGTCAACCATACAGAAGGGGAATGCGTGCCAATGGAAACAAACCGGCCCGAAATGCAACCATGCAAAAGGTGCACGGCTGAGGTATGCTTGGGGACTGTGCGGCAGGAGGTAATACAACATTATCGTAAGGAGAGTTAATATGAAACTGTACTCATTTCTGACCGGTCCGGATGACGAGACCTTTTGCAAAAGGGTATGCGAAAAGCTCAATAACGGCTGGGAGCTGTACGGCAGCCCCTCACTGACCTGCAACGGGGAAACAACCATTGCCGGCCAGGCGGTGGTCAAGGAGGTGGAAGGGGAATTCCATCAGGAGATCAATCTGAAAGAGATGTAAGGAAACAGCAACGCCAAGGCCTGTGCCTTTTCAAGAGGCCTCCGGGGTTCGCGCCGGATTGCCTACCCGTGATGCGCCGGAGGCGGATCTTGTTCCCCGCGGTTCCCGGCAGCCCTATTTTTCTTCCGGCGGAAAGGTGGTTCGACAGGCATGGACAATGCCGAGAATAATGAAATAACCCGGAGAGCAGTAGGTAACGAACTTGATCGGATCCATGCGAAATATCAACCCCAATATTGCGCAGAAGATGGAAAAGATGGCCAGGGCGACCAAGGCTGACTTTACCAATACATTATCCGGTGTGTTCAAGACAATAATCCCTGTCTGCCGGTTTCTTGGGGAATAGGGTGATTGGCTGCCGCTCCATGGTACCAGGGTTTCAAAAAAAATCCGCAAGGAAATATTTTTTGATGAATTTTCTTGTCCGACAGAACGGGGTGACCCTTTTCAGGGGGTGGCCGTATAGTTGATCTTTAAAGAAAGCATGTTCAACTCAGTGGGAAAAAAGCTGGATGACCGGACTGGAATATATATCGGGCACCTCTCCTGAAAATGAAAACAGACCCGGACCGGGAGAGGACCGGGAAGATGTCAGCAAGGTGGTGGAGACGATCACCCGGTTGAATATCGCCCGCTACAATGTGGGCGCCTATCCGGAAGGACACCAGCTTATCCGGCAGAGTCTGGACTCCGCGCTCCGGAGCCTGCGCGCCTGCGTTCACACCCCGTCCGGGCTTGCGCTCGGGGCCGCCGGGGATGTCCTGCTGTACCGCGCCGAAACCCTTGCCCCTGGAAATTCCGCCTGCCGGGATCTTGCCGCGGCCCTGTACCAGCGGAATATTGCCGCGATCTCCTTTTTGCCTGGAATCGGCCGTGAAGAGCTGCTGCGGTTTATCAAGCTGATCTCGATCAAGCCTCAAGAGATAACCTCCCAGGGCGGTCTGCAAAAAATTCTGAAAAAAAACGCTTTCCGGAATATCACCGTCAGGCCGGCCGACTACGGTACTCTCCGTTTTACCGAGCAGAAGGAGGCAGTCCGGCCAAGCGGGATCAAGCAGACCGGTTCCGATGAGGTGCTGCATTCTTTTACCGGCAATCTGATGGCGGAGATGAGTGCTGCCTCCCCGGAGCAGAGGAATGTACTCGGCCGGGAGGAACTCCAGCGGCCCAGGATGCTGGCCAGCCTGATTAACGCCGACCGGACCGGGGCCGGGGAATTTCTGCAAAGCTATCAAAAAACCCTGGGGTCCTATTTTGACAAGAAGAAGGCCGCCAGGACAACGGATAACGGCGAGTCCGGCCGGTTGAGAGGAATCAACAACTTTCTCCAGGCCCTTGATCCGGAAAACCGCCGTCATTTCCTGGCCGTTACCCTGCAACTCTGTTCGTCGGTGCCGATATCGTCAGGGGTTGATTCGTTTTTCGAGGAATTGGACCGGGAACTGGCAATGGAGATGCTGTTGCAGGCCAATGAGCAGGGCGTGGAGATCTCGCCGTCGCTCATGAATTTCTTGCAGAAATTCATGCATTCCTTTACCGGCGATACCGCTGATTTCGATCAGGAGCAAGAGACGGAGGAGCGTACCCGGCCCGAGGCCCGGATCAGGAAGCTCTTCAAGCGGGAGGAATTTGAGCAATATGTGGTCGAGGATTATGCCCGGGTCCTGATGAAACTTGCCGATACCCCGCTGCTTGAAGACGGGGTGCCCAGGGAAGAGTTTCCCCTTGAAGAGTACCTGCAGACCCTGGATGGCCAATATCTCTATAACCGGATTGCCCGGGTCCTTCTGATCTTCATGAATAATGAAGAATCTCCGCAAGAGTATCGCCAGACCTTTGATTTGCTCATTTCCATAGCTGAAACCTGTCTTGAGCAGGGTGATTTCCTGCTCCTGAGCAACATTCTACAGACAGTGAACCTGCATCGCGAGCGCAAATCCGACCCGGAGCTGAGGGTGGTGGCAACGGAATGTTTTCAGAATTTTCAAAAAGCGCCGTTTCTGACCAGGGCCCTGGTCGCATTTGACGCACAGCTGGGCCATTTGACCCGCGCTCCGATCATGTTTCTGTATCTGCTGGGCGATGTGGTCGTCCCGGGGCTTCTGGACCTCTATCTGGATAAGGAGAACGACAAGGAGAGAAGAATTCTCCTGCATGTCCTGGAAAGTTTTCGGGACGCGGCAGTGGTTGAGGCCCGGAATCGGCTTGAGTACGCCGAGCCGGAACAGGCCGGTCCGTTGCTCCGGGTACTCAGCAGCTATGGAAACCGGGATACCGTGCAATTTTTAAAAGAATTTCTCGACCACCGGGACCGAATGGTCAGGAAAGAGGTTTTTGCCGCCCTGCTTACCCTGCGGGACCAATGGGCCCTTGATTCCCTGGGGGAATTTCTGCGGTCCGACGACTGGTCGATCAAGTCAGGCGCGGTGGAGTATGTGGGCCGGTGCGGTCTGCACGAGTTTGTCCCGGATCTGGTTGCCATGCTGGAGGACAAGGGGTTTTTTCAAAAAGATTTCCAGGAACTCGAAACCGTGATCATGGCGTTGGGCCGGATCGGTGATCCGGCCACGGTCCCGGCCCTGGAAAATATCGTCCAGCGACGGTTCGGTCTGTATCCAGAAAAACTGAACCGCTTAAAACAAACGATATTCGACTCCCTTGAGCGGTACCCCGGTGTGAGCCTTGCCGGCTTGCTTGAAATCGGCCGGAAGTCAAAGAAGAAGAGCATCCGGCTGGCGTCTCAGAGGGTGATATTAAAGGGAATGGCCCGGGCAATCCAGGGTGTCGGCAGAGAGAGCAGCGATGATTCACGGTCGGGATGAACCAGGTTCTCCTTACAATTTTTCATTTATAATTACGGCCTGGTACCCACCCCTTGATGCGTTACGGCTCACGGATCCAGGGAGTTGATATTGAGGACATAAGAGATGGACCGATACGACAGTGAGGAGAAGATCCTCGATTTCATCATCAAGCTGAATGCCGCCATAGCGAATGTTCGTCTTTTTCCGCCCACCCATCACAGTGTTGTTGATTCCATTGAGTCGGCATACGCTGGACTGACCGGGATCCTCAACCGTTACCCGCGGCTTGCCCTGATTGCGGTGGGAGACGACCTGGTCGCCAACTCCAGCCGTTTAGCGGCAGGTCCCGGGGTCAGCCGGCTTGTTGTTCTTCTTCGGGAAAAGGCCATAGATAACTTGACCTTCTTGAGAGGAATCAAGAAAGAGTCGCTGCGGGAACTGATCGAGGCCCTGGCTTTGCATGAGGCTGTTCCGGTCAGGGGCAACGCCTGGGTAAAGCTGTCCAGAATAGAGGGGGCGGGCGGGCAGGGTTCCCCGGCGGATTCCGGCCATGGGATCAACGGCGAGGCATATGATCTTGACCAGGATCTTGAGCCGTTGCTGGCTGCGCGCGGCTGCATGCGGAAGGAGGTAAAAAACGTCTATGAACGGGTCAGGCATAACCAGGATATCGAAATCCAGGCCCTTGAAGAGATTATCTCCAGCTTTGTCTACGGACCCACCTGGATGGTGAATCCGCTTTATCTGCTGGCCGATGTCAAATCATATGATGAGTATACCTTTGTCCATATGGTGAATGTATGCACCCTCACCATGAGTCAGGCTGAATCGCTGGGCTTCAAGGGAAAGCCGTTACGTCAGATCGGCCTGGCCGCGGTTCTGCACGACGTGGGCAAACTCTTTGTCCCGGACGAAATAATCAATAAACCAGGCAAGTTGAGCCCGGAGGAGTGGGAGATCATGGCGACCCATCCCCTCAAGGGGGTGGGTCATCTGATGAAGCTGAGTGAGATGCCGAAACTGGCGGTCGTGTGCGCCCTGGAGCATCATATGCGCTGGGATGGCCAGGGATACCCGGTGGTGGAAGAAGGCTGGAAACCCCACATCGTCAGTCAGATGATCTCGGTTGCCGATGTGTTTGACGCCATGCGCAGCAAGCGGCCCTATAGTGAGGCCAACCCCCGCCAGGTTGTCCTTAAGGTCCTGGAAGAGGGCCGGGGCACGGAGTTCAACCCTTTTCTGGTCGACAATTTTTTGAAAATCATCAGTCGATTCTAGAAACCTGTTTCTTGCCGATCTGTCCACCGTCCTCAGCAGGCATAAAAAAAGGGTTCCCTCTAAAGAAGGAACCCTTTTTCACAAAAAGAATTCGGCGGCGACCTACTCTCCCACACAGTCTCCCATGCAGTACCATCGGCGCTGAGGAGCTTAACTTCCGTGTTCGGAATGGGAACGGGTGTGACCTCCTCGCCATGGCCACCGAAAATATATAACGGTTCAAACGTTTAAACGGTTCAAACAGTTCAAACGGTTTTTATAAAAACTCAGATAACTGAACAGCAGGGATTTTTTTGATACGGCAACCGGATTATTAATCAGTTCAATCAGTTCAAACGTTCAAACGGTTCAAACTGCTTGAACGGTTTAAACGGTTTGTCAAAAAAGATATGGTTAAGCCGCACGGCTTATTAGTATCGGTAAGCTTCACACATTACTGCGCTTCCACACCCGACCTATCAACGTCGTAGTCTTCGACGAGCCTTGAGGTACCATAAAGGTACGGGATATCTTATCTTGGAGTGGGCTTCCCGCTTAGATGCTTTCAGCGGTTATCCCTTCCGAACTTAGCTACCCAGCAATGCGGCTGGCGCCACAACTGGAACACCAGAGGTTCGTCCATTCCGGTCCTCTCGTACTAGGAACAGCTCTCCTCAAATATCCTACGCCCGCAACAGATAAGGACCAAACTGTCTCACGACGTTTTAAACCCAGCTCACGTACCGCTTTAATTGGCGAACAGCCAAACCCTTGGGACCTGCTCCAGCCCCAGGATGCGATGAGCCGACATCG